>NZ_JBHVYK010000029.1:1763-84919 GCF_042880855.1 Streptomyces sp. NPDC058291 | reverse complement strand
GCCCTGTGGACCGAGCCGGACGCCCCGGGTGTGCGGTGTCCGCCGTGCGGGTGTGGCGGGATCAGACCAGGTCGAAGCGGTCCAGGTCGGAGACCTTGACCCAGGCCGCGACGAAGTCGTTCACGAACTTCTCCTTCGCGTCGTCGCTCGCGTAGACCTCCGCGAGCGCGCGCAGCTCGGAGTTCGAGCCGAAGACCAGGTCGGCGCGGGTGCCCGTCCACTTGACCTCGCCCGTGGCGGCGTCACGGCCCTCGAAGACGGTCTGGTCCGAGGACGTCGACGACCAGGTCGTGCCGAGGTCGAGCAGGTTGACGAAGAAGTCGTTCGTCAGCTTGCCGGGGGTGTCGGTGAAGACGCCGTGCGAGGACTGGGCGTGGTTGGCGCCCAGCACGCGCAGGCCGCCGACGAGGACCGTGGTCTCGGGTGCGCTCAGGTTCAGCAGGTTCGCCTTGTCGAGCAGCAGGAACTCGGCCGGCAGGCGGTTGCCCTTGCCGACGTAGTTGCGGAACCCGTCGGCGGTCGGCTCGAGCGCGGCGAACGACTCGACGTCCGTCTGCTCCTGCGTGGCGTCCACCCGGCCCGGCGTGAAGGGCACCTCCACGTCGTGGCCGGCGTCCCGGGCGGCCTTCTCGACGGCGGCGGCGCCGCCGAGGACGATCAGGTCGGCCAGCGAGACCTTCTTGGCGCCGGCGTTGAACTCGGCCTGCACGCCCTCCAGGATGCGCAGCACCTGCGCCAGCTCGTCCGGGTTGTTGACCTCCCAGCCGCGCTGCGGCTCCAGGCGGATGCGGGCGCCGTTGGCGCCGCCGCGCTTGTCGCTGCCGCGGAAGGAGGACGCCGAGGCCCACGCCGTGGACACCAGCTGCGAGACGGTCAGCCCCGAGGCGAGGATCTTGGCCTTGAGGGCCGTGACGTCCTCGGCGCCGATGACCTCGCCCTCGGCCTCCGGCAGCGGGTCCTGCCACAGCAGGGTCTCCGCCGGGACCTCCGGGCCGAGGTACAGGGACTTCGGGCCCAGGTCACGGTGGGTCAGCTTGTACCAGGCGCGGGCGAAGGCGTCGGCGAACTGGTCGGGGTTCTCGTGGAAGCGACGCGAGATCTGCTCGTAGACCGGGTCGAAGCGCAGCGCCAGGTCGGTGGTCAGCATCGTCGGCGCGTGGCGCTTGGACGGGTCGTGCGCGTCGGGGACGGTGCCGGCGCCCGCGCCGTCCTTGGCGACCCACTGCTTGGCGCCGGCGGGGCTCTCGGTCAGCTCCCACTCGAAGCCGAACAGGTTGTCGAAGAAGCCGTTGCTCCACTGCGTCGGCGTGGAGGTCCAGGTGACCTCCAGGCCGCTGGTGATGGTGTCGCCGCCCTTGCCGGTGCCGAAGCTGCTCTTCCAGCCGAGGCCCTGCTCGGCCAGCGAGGCGGCCTCGGGGTCGTCGCCGACGTGGTCCGCGGGGCCCGCGCCGTGCGTCTTGCCGAAGGTGTGACCGCCCGCGATCAGGGCGACCGTCTCCTCGTCGTTCATCGCCATCCGGCGGAACGTCTCACGGATGTCGCGGGCCGAGGCCAGCGGGTCCGGGTTGCCGTTGGGGCCCTCGGGGTTGACGTAGATGAGGCCCATCTGGACGGCGCCGAGCGGGTTCTCCAGCTCGCGGTCGCCGCTGTAGCGCTGGTCGTCCAGCCAGGTGGTCTCGGGACCCCAGTAGACGTCCTCCTCCGCCTCCCAGACGTCCTTGCGGCCGCCGGCGAAGCCGAAGGTGGTGAAGCCCATCTGCTCCAGCGCGACGTTGCCGGTGAGGATCATGAGGTCGGCCCAGGAGATCGACTGGCCGTACTTCTTCTTGACCGGCCACAGCAGACGGCGGGCCTTGTCCAGGTTGGCGTTGTCCGGCCAGCTGTTGAGCGGGGCGAAGCGCTGCTGGCCGGCGCCGGCGCCGCCGCGGCCGTCGCTGATGCGGTAGGTGCCCGCGCTGTGCCAGGCCATGCGGATCATCAGCGGGCCGTAGTTGCCGAAGTCGGCGGGCCACCAGTCCTGCGAGGTGGTGAGCACCTCGGCGATGTCCCGCTTGACGGCCGCGAGGTCGAGCGCCTCGAACGCCGCGGCGTAGTCGAAGTCCTCGCCGAGCGGGTTCGCCACGGCCGGGTTCTTCGCGAGGATCTTCAGGTTGAGCCGCTCCGGCCACCACTGGCGGTTGCCGCCGCCCTGGGTCGGGTGCAGGGCGCGACCGCCGTGCGCGACCGGGCAGCCACCTGCCTCCGCATCCTTCGGTTCGGTCACGATCGCGTCATGGTTCTCGGTCATGGAGGAATCCTTCTGGACTGGTCGGATCACATGCTCACGAACCGCAGGTCGGTCGCTGCGGGTGGGTCAGGTGCTGCGGGCGGACGAACAGTCGGGGCACAGGCCCCAGTAGATGACCTCGGCCTCGTCTATGGAGAAGCCGCGGTCGTCGACGGCGGTGAGACAGGGGGCGTGACCGACCGCGCAGTCGACGTCGACGACGACGCCGCACGAGCGGCACACGAGGTGGTGGTGGTTGTCCCCGACGCGCCCCTCGAAGCGGGCCGGGCTGCCCGGCGGCTCCAGACGGCGCACCAGGCCTGCCGTGGTCAGCGCGTGCAGGGCCTCGTAGACGGCCTGCACGGAGATGTGACCCACCCGGTCACGGACCCCGGAGGCGATCGCCTCGACGTCCAGGTGGTCGCCCGCGCGGACGGTCTCGAGCAGCGCGACACGGGCAGCCGTCACCCGCAGGCCGACACCGCGCAGCTCCTCGGCGGTGGTCGGTGTACGGGGTGCTGTCATGCGGTCGAACCTACGCCATAAACACGAACGATTCAAGAAAACGAACGCTGCAAGTCTGGTGAACGGTGTGCGTCGCGGCGAACCGAACGTGTTCAGGCGACCGATGGCCGCGGGTCGGGCGGTCAGGGGAACGAGGAGTGGCCGTCGAGCAGTCGCACGACGTACTCGGCGTCGTTGTACGGCGCGAGCCCCGCCCGCAGCGACGGGTCCGGCCGGCCTGCATCCCCAGGAGGTCCGCGTGGGCGGCCCGGAACGCGGCCACGGCCTGCTCGGCGTTGCGCTCGGAGGCGCTGACCGTCCCGCGGTTGGACAGCGGGCCGGTCATGGTCGCGGCGACCGCCTCGGCGACCGGCGCGGGAGTCTGCGCCCCGCCCGGGCCGTCGAAGAGTTCGAATCCCTGTGAGAGGGAGGGGAAGTGGGCCCGCAGGGCTGCGACGTCTATGGCCATGCCCCCGACTCTGGCACCGGCGGCCCGCGCCCACCAGTGGATTCCCGCGCCTCGACGCGACGCGGCACCGTACGACACCGCGTCGCACGGGCTCGTGCCGTCCCGTCGGGTGGTCGGCCCGCTCCCGCGCGAGAGGCGCACCGGCTCCGTTTTCGTCCCGTGACCCCCGTCGTCGGCGGGTGATCCGGGCCACGCGACGGCCGAGAGCGGCATCACGCGAGGTGGTGCGGTATTGGCCATGAACGCGACACACGGTACCGTCACTCTGATATCGACGACGGTGACACGGAAGCCGGTGCAAATCCGGCACGGTCGCGCCACTGTGATCGACGTGCCGCCCCGCAACGGGCGGCGCATCGCGAGTCAGACCCGGGGCCGTCGTCCTGTGCACCACCGAGATGGGACGCGAACTCCCAGAGGAGGCCCTGCCATGGCGCAGCCTGTCGCCCAGCCGACCGCCACCACCCCCGTCGTACCCGCCAAGCTGCCGCTGAGGGACATCGCCCCCTGGGCCGTCTTCTTCGGCGTCCTGATGCTGGTCCTGCTCTACTTCGTCGGCGCCGAGCAGGGCGCCACGTCCGTGGTCTCCGGCGAGGGCGTCCACGAGTGGGTGCACGACGCCCGTCACCTCCTCGGCTTCCCCTGCCACTGACAAGGGGCGCCGCACCTCCATGAACTCCGCAACAGTGAGAAACCTGCTCGTCCGTGGCATGCTCGCCGGCCTGGCGGCCGGCGTGCTCGCCCTGGTCGTGGCGTACTTCCTCGGTGAGCCGAACGTCGACGGCGCGATCGGCTTCGAGGAGTCCCACGCCCCCGCGCACGAGCACGAGGTCGAACTCGTCTCCCGCAGCCTGCAGTCCACCGCCGGTCTGGCCACCGGCGTTCTGGTCTACGGGGTGGCCTTCGGCGGCATCGCCGCTCTGGCCTACTGCTTCGCCCTGGGCCGTGTCGGCCGCTTCGGCCCCCGGGCCACGGCGCTGCTGTTGTCCGGGGCCGCGCTGCTCACCGTGTACGTCGTGCCGTTCCTGAAGTACCCGGCCAACCCGCCCGCCGTCGGCGACCACGACACCATCGCCAAGCGCACCACCCTGTTCTTCCTGATGATGGTGCTGGGCGTGCTCCTCGCGATCGCCGCGGTGATCGTCGGCAAGCGGCTCGCGCCGAGGCTCGGCGCGTGGCACGCCACCGTCGTCGCCGTGGGCGGCTTCGTGCTCGCGATCGGGCTGGCGTACGGGTTCCTGCCCGCCGTCAACGAGGTGCCGGGGGACTTCCCGGCCACGCTGCTGTGGCGGTTCCGCCTCTCCTCGCTCGCCCTGCAGGTGACGATGTGGGCGGCCTTCGGCCTCGGCTTCGGCGAACTGGCCGAGCGGCTGCTGAATCCCCGGCCGACGACGGCGCCCGCGAGCACGACGGCGGCCCCCGCCCCGAACTGAGCCCACCGACAAGCGAGTCGATCGAGGAGCGAACCGCCCGGCAAGGCGCGTTGACGGCAAGGCGCGTTGACGACAAGGCGACTTGACCGGGACGGCGGCCTCGCCGGGACACGACGAGAGGGCCCGCGGAACCTCCGCGGGCCCTCTCGCGTTCGCCGGGCGGCGACGGCCCGCACCGAGGAGCCCGGCACCCCGGCGACGAGCCCCGCACCGTGACGCGACGTCATGAGGCGTCGGGAAGGCCCTCGGCCGCGTCCGGCGGATGTCCGAGCCGCACATTCCAGCGGCCGCCGCGTCCGCTGATCGAGGTGGCCGTGAGCGGCGGCACGTCGAGCCGCCAGAAGGCCGTCGCGGGCGTCCCCAGCACATGGACGACCGCCGCCCGCACGATCTCCGGCTCGACCACGGCGAGGGTACGGCCGTCCGCCCGCGACGACTCCAGCCAACGCGCCACCCGCGCGCACAGCGCCTCGACGGACTCCCCGCCGTGCGGGGCGGATCCGGGATCGGCCAGCCAGCGCGCCACCGCCTCCGGCTCGGCGGCGCCGACCTCGGCCAGGGTCAGCCCCCGCCACCGCCCCACGTCCAGCCCCGCCAACTCCTCCGGCTCCGTCAGCGCCCCCGACTCCGCCGACTCCGCCGTCGTGACCGATGCCGCCGTCCGGGCCGTGTGGAGACCGAGCGCGGCGGCCGTCTCCCGGCAGCGCACGGTGGGGGACGTCACGACACGCGCGCCGGTGGGCAGCGCGCCGGCCATGGCGCGCGCCCGCGCCGCCCCGCCGGCGTCGATCGAGCCGCCGTCGTCGAAACGGGCCTGACGCAGCGCCGCGTTCATGGCGGGGGAGAGGAAGGTGACACGGCTCGTCACGTGGTGGTGCTCCTTCTGGGGCCCGCAGGTGTGCGGGGTCGACGGACCGCGAGTCCGCTCGCGCGACCGGTCGCCGCCGGCCGGCGGTCGGGCGACCGGTGGTCGGCAGCCCGCGGCCGGAGACCGTTCGTCTCCGCCCGCCGCCCTCACCGCTGCGCGTCAACCCACGTCCACCAGGGCGTACATCGGTGCGCACAGGGGTGCGATCGGCGTCGGCAAGCTACCACAGGCGTTCCCCGTTCCCGGCCGGCCGGCGGGCCCGGTCCGGCCGCCCGGGACCGGGTTCAGAGGGTCGTCGGCCGGGCGGGCGCACGTGGTCGCCGGCCGCGTCCGTGCTCGGGCACAGTGAGCAGACCATCGCGTCGTGCGTCCGGCAGGCGGCCACGTCGGGACGCTCGTGGGGCAGGTGGCAGACGTGGCAGTCGTACGTCGTCGCACGGGGTTGCCCTCCGCGTCGAGCATCGGCTCGGCGATGCCGTCGTCCGCGCGGCGCGGGTAGTACCGGCCCCGGGTGGCGACGGCCATCAGCGGCGTGAGGACGAACGCGACGAACGCGATGACGGCGGCGACCGGCGAGTACGGCTGGAGGCTGTCGCCGAGGGCGTGGAAGTACATCGCGATGGACAGTCCGGACGCGGCGAGGAAGGCGACGACGCCGACCGGCCGGGGGCCGCTCGGCCATCGCGAACCAGCGCTCCAGCACCATGAGCGGACACGCCAGGAACCGTGTGTTTCCCCGGAGAGCGACGCGGCGTGAACGCCCGGTGACGGGCCGCTGATCCCCGGTCACGGACCGCGCCCGCGGGCCGGTGTGCTTGAGTGGGACGCGTGCGGACCGCCCCCCCCCACGTCACCCCATGCCCCGTCCGACGCGATCACCCCGCGATCACGCCTCCACCCCGATCGCTCCTGGCTCCGCCGCTCCCCCCGACCCGTCGCCGCTCATGATCGGATCCGGACTCTCGTGCACGTACTGATACTCGGCGGGACCGCGGAGGCCCGTCGGCTCGCCGAACTGCTGCACGGCACGCCCGGCCTGAAGGTGACCAGCTCCCTCGCCGGACGGGTGGCCGCTCCCCGTCTGCCTCCCGGGGAGGTGCGGGTGGGCGGGTTCGGGGGCGCCGGGGCGCTCACGACGTGGCTGCGCGAGCACGCGGTCGACGCGGTCGTCGACGCCACCCACCCCTTCGCCGGGACGATCGGCTTCCACGCGGTCGCGGCCGCCGCCGCCGCGCGCGTCCCGCTGCTCGCCCTGCGCCGCCCTGGCTGGTCGCCCGTCGAGGGCGACCGCTGGTACGACGCGCACTCGTTGGCGGAGGCCGCCGCGCTGCTGCCGAGGCTCGGGCGGCGGATCTTCCTCACCACCGGCCGGATGGGCCTGGCCGCCTTCGCCGGCCTGGACGACCTGTGGTTCCTGGCACGGTCGGTCGAAGCGCCCGAGCCGCCCTGCCCGGCCGCCATGGAGGTGCTGCTCGACCGGGGCCCCTTCACCCTCGACGGAGAGCGCGAGCTGCTGCGCCGCCATCGTGTCGACGTCCTGGTGACCAAGGACAGCGGGGGAACGGCCACCGCGCCGAAGCTGACCGCCGCCCGGGAGGCCGGGCTGCCCGTGGTCGTGGTGCGCCGGCCGCCGGCGCCCGCGGGTCTCCCCGTCGTCCCGGATCCGCAGGAGGCGACGCGCTGGATCGAAGCACGTCTGGACCGCAAGGGTCGGCGACGGACCCGCTGAGCGGACAGCGTTGGCGCCGCGCCTCGCCGCTCACTCCTGCTCGCTCGCGAGCGCGTTCACCGCTGCGGCGGCGATGGCGCTGCCGCCCCGACGTCCGCGCACCGCCAGGTACTCCAGCCCGTGCGGGTTGAGGACCAGCGCCTCCTTGGACTCGGCCGCCCCGACGAACCCGACCGGCACGCCGATCACGGCGGCGGGCCGGGGCGCGCCCTCCTCGATCATCTCCAGCAGCCGGAAGAGAGCGGTCGGCGCGTTGCCGACGGCGACGACCGCACCGTCCAGGCGGTCCCGCCACAGCTCCAGCGCGGCGGCGCTGCGCGTGGTGCCGAGCCGCGCCGCCAGTTCGGGGACGGCCGGGTCGGAGAGCGTGCAGAGCACGTCGTTGCCGGCGGGCAGCCGTCCGCGGGTCACGCCGCTGGCCACCATCCGGACGTCCGTGAGGACGGGCGCGCCGGCGCGCAGGGCCTCGCGGGCGCGGGCCACCACGTCGGGCGTGTAGGCGAGATCGCGGACGAGGTCGACCATCCCGCAGGCGTGGATCATCCGGACCGCGACCTGGCCGACGTCGGCGGGGAGGCCGGCGAGGTCCGCCTCCGCGCGGATGGTGGCGAAGGACTCGCGATAGATGGCCGCGCCGTCCTTCTCGTAGTCGTAGCTGGTCACGGTGCTCGTCTCGCTGCTCTCGGTGGTGGTCGGGCGGCTCACCCGGCGGCCGTCGGCGCGGCGGCCGGCGTGGCTGCCGTGGACATGGCGGCGAGCATACCGACCCTCGCCCGGCCCGCGATCCCGGGCCTGATCCACGAGTGATCACTCCTGCTGCTAGCGTGCAGTTGCACATTACTTGCAATAGCTGTCCCTGGTGGCGGCTGCCCCTTGCGGCAACTCGACACACACGTCACACACCTCGGAGGACGTCGGACATGGCGGTCTACACGCTCCCGGAGCTCCCGTACGACTACACCGCGCTCGCCCCGGTGATCAGCCCCGAGATCATCGAACTGCACCACGACAAGCACCACGCGGCCTACGTGAAGGGCGCCAACGACACCCTGGAGCAGCTCGCGGAGGCCAGGGACAAGGGGTCGTGGGGCTCGGTCAACGGCCTGGAGAAGAGCCTGGCCTTCCACCTCTCGGGGCACATCCTGCACTCCGTCTACTGGCACAACATGGCCGGCGACGGCGGCGGCGAGCCGCTGGAGCAGGACGGCGTGGGCGAGCTCGCGGACGCGATCGCCGAGTCCTTCGGGTCGTTCGCGGGCTTCAAGGCCCAGCTCACCAAGGCCGCCGCGACCACCCAGGGGTCCGGCTGGGGCGTCCTCGCCCACGAGCCGCTGAGCGGCCGCCTCATCGTCGAACAGGTCTACGACCATCAGGGCAACGTCGGTCAGGGCTCCACCCCGATCCTCGTCTTCGACGCCTGGGAGCACGCCTTCTACCTGCAGTACAAGAACCAGAAGGTCGACTTCATCGACGCCATGTGGGCCGTCGTCAACTGGCAGGACGTCGCCCGGCGGTACGCCGCCGCCAAGGACCGCGGAGACAGCCTGCTGCTCGCCCCCTGACGCCGGGGGCGAGCGGGAGGAGGGGGCGGCGCGATGCCGGTCCCACGCCCGGGCGCGCGGATCGGCGTCGTCGAGCGCGTCGAGGGCCGTGCAGACCAACGCCTCGACCACCGAGGTCAGGACCTGGCGGCCGCGCGGGCAGGCCGCGCCCTCGGCGAACCCGGGCCCGAGCCGGGACCTGACCGGGCCCCAAGCCGAAACCTTGACCGGGCCCCGAGCGGGGACCTTGACCGGGCCGCGAGCTTGGGGCATCGACCGGGTGCCCGAGCCCGAGCCCGAGCCCGAGCCCGAGCCCGAGCCCGAGCCCGAGCCCGAGCCCGGGCCCGGGGTTGCGCGGTCGGGAGCGGCCGGCCGGGTCAGGATCTCCGAGGCCGAGAGCGGCCGGGTCAGTCCTGCGCGAGCAGGTCGGCCAGGCGGTTCGCCTGGGCCAGCAGGGATCCGTACGTCACCAGCGCGTCCGGGTCGTCGGGCACGGCTCCCGGCAGCCCGCGGCGGAAGTCGTCGAGGGTGCGCTGCAGCTCCGAGACGGCCTCGCGCAGCTCCTCCCCGGCGGCGTCGCCGTGCCCCCCGGGCGCGCCCGCGGCGTCGGGGCCGAACAGGGTGCGGCCGTACAGCCGCACGGCGCGCGCGGTCTGGCGCAGGAACTCGGCGTACGCCCGGGTGAGCTCCGGCCCGGGCCGGGCCGCCCTCCCGCTCTCCGCGATCTCCCGCACGGTCCGCGTGACGCCCGACGTGTGCAGGGCGACGTAGTCGAGCACGCCGAGCGCGTCGGAATACGCCTCGTCACCCGGGAGACGCGGACGGGTGCGGCGCCCCCGCGGATTGCCGCGCATGCTCTCCCGGCTCCAGCCGATCGCCGACCGCGCCTGGTCCACCAGACGGCCCAGACGCAGGGCGCGCTCGTGCCATTCTCCGACCGGCAGGTCGTCCCACTCGCCGCCGGCCAGACCGTCGGCCACCGCGTCCAGGATCTCCTGCGCCTCGCCGGCCGCGTCCTCCAGCGCGGCACGGGCGTCGCGCAGATACACCGGAGGCCGGATCAGCACGTTCACCGCCACGCCGACCACCGCGCCGAAGACCGCCTCCGCGATGCGCGCGGCCGACGCGGCGACCGTCACCGGACCATTGGTCAGCACGAAGAGCGCGCCGGTCGCGGCGTACGCGCCCTGGCTGCCCAGGCGCCGCCACTGGCCCAGCAGCAGCACGGCCGGAAGGACCAGGGCCATCGCGGTCATCGTGCTGTCCAGCAGCAGCGCCACCGCCGTCGCGACCACCGTTCCCACCGCGATCGCGGCGAGCTGCTGCAGACCGTGCGCGATCGACCGGTACACCGTCGACTCCACCAGCACCACCGCCACCCACGGCGCCACGAACGCCATCGGCGCCGCCAGCCACCAGCCCACGACCGCCCACGCCAGCCAGGCGGCCAGCGCCGCCTTGCTCGCCTGTACCACCAGATCCCGCTCACGACCCGGTTCCGACCACGCCCGACGCACCGCCGGCACGACCACGCCGGTGACGCGGCGGACCGGCCGGGTCGCGTTTCGTATCCACTCCATGAGGAGCGGGTGCCACGCGAAGCGCGGTACGCACCTCGCGATCATGGGTCCGCTTCGCCGGCCCGGACGTTCCGAGCCGTCCGGGCGAGGGCGTGGAGACCGGTCGACCTCGGGTACTCGGGAGGCCGAGTGGCGGTGAGAGCCCCGCCCACCCCCCGAGGGGGGGTTCCGTGACCCGAGACGCCGGCGCCGGCCTAGTCGGTCGCGTCGATCACTCCTGCGGGTTCGTTTGCCGTAGGTCCTGAGGGGGACCCGGCTGCGCATGAGCGCTACGTCTCCTCGCCCCCGCACAGGACAGAACCGAACCCTGCGGCTGCTGGACCGTCTCGAACGGGAGCCCCGGGCGGACGCGGTGATAGACACGATCGCCGCGCGCGTCCGCTCCCTGCCCCTGGGACGCGGCCGGGACGTGCTGCACGGCACGTGGCTGGGGCACCCGGTGCACCCGCTGCTGGTGCAGGTGCCCGTCGGCAGCTGGCTGTCCGCGGCCGTGCTGGATCTGCTGCCCGGCCGCTCCCGCGAGGCGGGCGTCCTGGTGGGCGTCGGACTGGCGGCGGCCACGCCCGCCGCGCTGACCGGCGCGGCCGACTGGGCGGAACTCCACCGCGAGCAGCAGCGCGTCGGGCTGGTGCACGCCATGGCCAACGCGACGGCCGTCGGCCTCTACGCGGCCTCCCTGGCCTGCCGGCTCAAGGGACGCACGGCGGCGGGGCGGGCGTTCGGCTTCCTGGGGATGACGGCGGTGGGAGTCGGCGGCATGCTGGGCGGCCATCTGGCCTACCGGCAGGCCGCCGGGGCCAACCACGCCGAAGAGGTCCCGCATCTCGTGGGCGAGGGCTGGCACCGGATCGGGGGCGCGGCCGACTTCCCCGTCGGACAGGCCGTGCGGCGCAGCGTGGACGACGTGCCGATCCTGGTGGTGCACCAACCGGACGGCGAGATCCACGCGCTGGCCGACCGGTGCAGCCACCTGGCCGGGCCGCTCTCCGAGGGCACGATCGCGGACGGCTGCGTCGCATGCCCCTGGCACGGCAGCGTGTTCAGGCTCTCGGACGGCTACAACGTTCGCGGCCCGGCCACCGCGCCCCAGCCCGCCTTCGACACCCGGATGGTGGACGGCCACCTGGAGGTGCGCCTGCGCCGGCACGCCGGGGAAGACGGCGGAGACCCAGCAGACCGACAAGACCCCGGGGACCGGAAGGTCCTCGAGGACCAGGCCGGCCAGGCAGATCAGGCGGGCCGCGTGGGCGACGGGACGGGGCCGGGCGGGCCGTCGAGCGGGACGGGAACGGAGGCGGCCCATGGGCACGGCGACTGAGCACCGCCTCGCACGAGGCCTGCACGGATTCCTGCGCCGCACGAAGCGGGACTACTCGGCGGGACAGGAGCGGCCGCTGGAGGGCTACCTCACGGCCGTGGTCGGCTTCGGGGTGTACACCTCGGCTTGGGCGACGGCGGTACGGCTGCTCGGACGTCCACTGCCCGAGCGTCCCGCGCCCTGGGACGTGGCGCTGACCTCCGTGGCCGCCTTCCGGCTCAGCCGACTGCTGAGCAAGGCGTCCGTGACCAGCCCGCTGCGGGCTCCCTTCACCCGCTACGTGGGGCCGCAGGGCCCGGCCGAACTGCACGAGGAGGCGCGCTCCGACAACGGCACGGACACCGTCGGCGAGCTGCTGACCTGCCCGTTCTGCATGAGCGTGTGGGTGGTCTCGACCCTGACCGCCGGCCAGCTGATCTGGCCGCGCGCCACGCGCACCGCCATGGGAGCTGTGGCCGCCCTGGCCGGGGCGGACGCCCTGCAACTGTCGTACGCGGCACTCGTCGCCAAGGCCGAGGGCCATTCCGAAGACGAGTGACGGACGACTGACGGAGGACTGCGGAGGAGTGACGGACGCCTGACGTGGGCCCCGGCACCCACTCAGGGACAACGACCGAAGCCGGCGACCCCGGCCCTTGACGCGAGGGCCATGACCGCGAGGGCCGTGGTCGCCGGCGTCCGGAGACGCCGCCCGGCGAGCCGGCCCTCGGCGTGCTCGTCGCGTACTGGCGCGGCGGCGTCGCGACCAGGCCGGGATGGGCCGGTCGATGAACCGGTGGCCGGCCCTCGGCAAGAGGGGACGGCGGGCGCGACCGGGGAGGCGGCGGACGTTCAGTGATGGGCGTGGGCGACCGCGTGGCCCTTGCCGCGGCCGATCATCCACTTGTTGACCGGGGTGGTGATCAGCAGGGCGATCGCGAAGCCGCCCAGGAGGGTGGACCAGAACAGCTGGTCGTCCAGGTGGGCGTCCATGGCCCCGGGGACCAGGACGATGATCCCGTTGTCGACCAGTTCCATCACCGCGATCGAGACGGTGTCGGCGGCCAGCGCCACCTTGACGGCCGACCTGAGGTCGAGGCCGGCCCGGCGCACGGCGAACAGGGTGAAGGAGTAGCCGAACAGGAACGACAGCGCGATCGCCAGGACCATGGTGGGAGCGTTGCCCCAGGTGAGGGCGGTGCCGATGACCATGCCGACGATCTCGCCGACGGCGCATCCGGTGAGGCAGTGCAGGGTCGCCTTGACCGCGGTGCCCCAGGAGGCCCCGCCCATGTGGACGGCGTGCTGGTGTGCGGTTCTGGCGTCGTGAGCGCTGTGGTCCATGTCTTCCCCCTCATCGGAGAGCGATGCGGCAGGCGACTCGGCCGTCCCGGCCGCAGCCGCCAGCCCCAGTCGTCAACCCAGTCGTCTACCCTATACCCCTAGGGGGTAAGAGGCCCGGCGTCCTCGTGGGGCCGTTCGCTCGGCAGCCAGCGGGCCGCCGCCCCCAGACACAGGCCCAGCCAGCCGAGGGCGAACAGCCAGCCGCCGACCACGTCGGTGAACCAGTGCACCCCGAGGTAGACGCGGCTCGAGCCGACCAGTACGCCCCAGCAGCCGATGACCACGACGAGCGCGGTCCCGCCGCGTGGGGCGCGGACCCGGACGGCGATGATCAGCACACCCGCGGCCAGAGCCGACGTGGTGGTGTGGCCGGACGGGAACGCCCATCCCGAGGCGTGCGTCGCCCAGTCCGCCAGGGGCGGCCGGGGCCGGGCGACGAGCGTCATCACCGCGTAGCGCAACGCCTGGCCCGCGCCCAGGCACACCAGGCAGAGCGCGACAGCCCACGCGCGTCGTCGGACGGTGCGTCCCGCGACGACACCGGCCAGCACGGCCAGGGCGTACGGGACGACGCCCGTCCCGGTGGCGGTCACGCCGCGGGCGAACGCGATCCCCACGTCCGGCCGGTGGGCGACGGACCAGGAGAGGAGCCCGGCGTCCGCGAACAGGGGCGCGCCGTCGTGACCCGCCACGACCAGGGTCAGCACGCCGAACGCCGTCCACGCGCCGAGGCCGCAGCCGCCGGCCAGCTCGGCGAGGTCGCCGCGTCTCACGAGGTCACCGCCGGCAGCGGGCGCGGTCGGAAGGACGCCGGCGACCGGGCCTGCGGCGCGGCGACGGCGAGCTGCGACGATGGCTGCGTGGCGATGGTCATCGTCGGGAGCCCCTTCGTCCTTCTTTCGGACCGTCGGACGCCGCGCAGCGGCGGCGGGCCGGCATCCGACGACTGACTACAATCCTGTAGACGGTGTACTGCACTGTAGACGAAGGCGGAATGAGGAACGTTCCCATAACCGATGCCGATGCCGATGCCGATGCGGATGTCGACGCGGATGCCGACGCGAGGGACGAGGCGGCCGGCCGGCGAGCTCGAAGCCGCCGTCATGGCCGCGCCGCGCCCACGACCGGGCCGGCCCCCACTACTTCCTGGCCGCGGCCGAACTCGCCGCCCACTGCCACCCGGCCCTGCGCGCGACCCTCGACGCGATCCGGCTCGCGGTCGAGCGGAGCGCCGACGAGGCCGCCGCCAGGGCCGTCGGCGACCGGCGGCTGATCGCCACGGCCATCGCCCGTGCCGCCCTCGCGGGCCAGGCCTCACCGGCCGCCCGCCCGGGCTTCGCGCCCGCGGCGACGACCGGCCCGGTGCCCCGCCGGGTCGCCGCGCTCCTCGAACCGTCCCGGGGGCGCTCGCGCGCCGTGCGCCGCACCGCGTTCCTCCTGGTGACCCGCCCGCTCCTGTCCGTGGCCGCGGGAACGGCCGGCGTGGTCGACTTCCACCACGGGTCCGAGGTCGCCCAGGGCGAAGAGGCCCCGTGACCGGATCGGCCCGTGACCGGATCGGCCCGTGACCGGATCGGCCCGTGACCGGACCCGTCCGTGACCGGACCCGTCCGTGACCGGACCCGTCCGTGACCGGACCCGCCCGTGACCGGACCGGACCCGTCTGTGGGTTGATCCGCCGAGGGCGTCGGTCCGGCCGCTGCCCGGGCCCGGTCGCTCAGAGCCAGTCCCGCCGCTTGAGTCAGAGCCAGTCCCGCCGCTTGAAGATGAAGTACAGGCCGGTGCACACCACCGCCATCAGGGCGATGGCGAAGGGGTAGCCGAAGACCCAGCGCAGCTCCGGCATGTGGGTGAAGTTCATCCCGTAGATCGTTCCGACCAGCGTCGGCGCGAACAGGATCGCCGCCCAGGACGAGATCTTCTTGACCTCCTCGTTCTGTTCGAACCCCGCCTCCGCCAGCGCCCGCATCTCCGCGTTCTGCTGCTGGGTGACGAGGGTCGCGTTCACCGTGAGGATCTCGGTGAGCGCCAGGCGGAAGCCGTCGACGCGTTCGCTGGTGTGCGTCACGTGGTCGGCGACGTCGCGCAGGTAGCGCTGGAGCTCGTCGTCCGTGCCGTATTTGGAGAACCCGGCCATCAGACCGTGCAGCATGCCGACCAGCGGGCGGGTGGCGCGCTGGAACTCGACCATCTCGCGGGAGAGTTCGTAGATGCGGCGGGAGACCTCCGGGTCGCCGCGGAAGACCTCGGTCTCGATCTCGTCGATGTCGTTCTGGACGCCCGACACCACCGGCACGTAGCCGTCGACCACCGCGTCCAGGATCGCGTACAGGACCGCCTCGGGGCCCAGCTTGAGCAGCTCCGGGGTCTCCTCCATGCGGCGGCGCACCGCCGACAGGTCGGGCGCCGCGCCGTGGCGGACGGTGATCACGAAGTCGGGGCCCACGAAGACGTGCAGCTCGGCGAAGTCGATCTCCTCGGAGGCGTCCAGGTAGCGGGCCGCCCGCAGGACGACGAACAGGGTGTCGCCGTAGCGCTCCAGCTTCGGCCGCTGGTGGGCTTCCTTGGCGTCCTCGACGGCGAGCGGGTGCAGGTCGAACTCGGCGGCCAGGGAATGCAGTTCGTCCGCCGTGGGACGGGCCAGCCCGATCCAGGCCATGCCCGCCGGCTGCTCGCGCAGCGCCCCGTAGGTCTCCGCGAGCGTGGCCGGGGCGACGACCCGGACGCCGTCCCGGTACAGGACGGCCTCGACGACGCCGGCCGCCTCGGACCGGTGCGCGGACGGCGTCCGGGGCGTCCGGGGCGGCCGCGACCCCGGCTGGGGCGCGGGCGGGGTGCGGCGCCAGACGGGCTTCCTGGGTCGCTCGGGCATCGCGGCTGCCTCTCGGTCGACGAGACTGCGGTCGTGCGGAGGTCGTCCCACGTCGGCCGATCACCGAGCAGGCCGGTCACCAAGCAGGATATAGGGGGCATACGGCGTCGCCGCGAAAGGCCCGGGCCGGCCGTCGCGCCACCGCGGCGGCACTGTAGGCCAGGAACTGTCCCCGATGACGGCTAGTTTGCGTCCATGGCGAAGACGACGCTCTCGGCGGCCCCCGTGCTCGACGCGCGTGCACTCAACCGTGCCACCCTCGACCGGCAGCTGCTGCTGCGTCGCTCGGCCCTGTCGGCCGGGGCCGCCGTGCGGCACCTGCTCGGTCTGCAGGCGCAGAACGTCAAACCCCCCTACTACGCGCTCGCCGCCCGCCTCGACGGCTTCGTCCCGGAGGCGCTGTCGGCCCTCATGGCCGACCGCGAGGTCGTCCGCATCGTCAGCATGCGCTCCACCATCCACACCCATACCGCCGACGACTGCCTGACCCTGCGCCCGTTCGTGCAGAGCGCCCGCGACCGTGAGCTGACCCAGTTCCGCAAGGGCCTCGCCGGAGTCGACCTGGACCGGCTCGCCTCCCTCGCCCGCGACCTCGTGGAGGCCGAGCCGCGCACCATGGGGCAACTGCGCGAGGCGCTCCTCGCCGAGTGGCCCGCGGCCGACCCGCAGTCCCTCGCCGTCGCCGCCCGGTGCCGGCTGCCCCTGGTGCAGGTCACCCCGCGCGGACTGTGGGGCAGGAGCGGACAGGTGGCGCTCACCACCGCCGAGCGCTGGCTCGGCCGCCCGGCCGAGCCCGCCCCCGCCCCGGACGACGTCGTCCTGCGCTACCTGGCCGCCTTCGGCCCGGCCTCCGTCAAGGACATGCAGACCTGGGCCGGACTGACCCGGCTGCGCGGCGCCTTCGAACGGCTGCGCCCCCGGCTGCTCGTCTTCCGCGACGAACAGGGCGCCGAACTCCTCGACCTGCCCGACGCCCCCGCCCCCACCCCGACACCCCGGCCCCACCGCGCTTCCTCCCCGAGTTCGACAACCTGCTCCTCTCGCACGCCGACCGCGCGCGGGTGATCCCGCCCGAGCACCGGAGCCGCAGCCGCCAGGGCAACCAGGCCCATCGGACCCTCCTCGTCGACGGCTTCCTGGCCGGGGTGTGGAAGCCGGAGCCGGACGCCCTGGTCGTCGAGCCCTTCACCGCCCTGACCCGGGCGCAGCGCCGGGACGTCCTCGCGGAGGGCGAGCGGATGCTGGCCGTCATGCATCCGGGGGAGTCCCGCGACATCCGCTTCGGCCGGGTGACGGCCGCCGGTTCCTGAAGGCGCGGGCGGCACGCGCGAAGCCCCCACCGGGGCCGGCGGGGGCTTGGGAAGGACCCCACCGGGGGGCCGGCGGGGGCTGTGGAGAGGAGGCGCTGCGGGCCGCTCGTGGAGGCTCGCAGCGCCCCCTGATCGTTCCCCGAGGGCCCTCGGGGGTGAGGGCTCCTCAGGAGATCTTCGGGCTCAGCCGTGCGCCGGCTAGGAGGTGACCTGCGCGGTCACCAGGCTGGAGAAGGTGGTCAGCCGGGTGTACACACCCGGGTAACCGGCCTCCGCGCAGCCCTCGCCCCAAGAAGTGATCCCTGCCAGGACGCCCCCGATGAGCAGGGGACCGCCGCTGTCGCCCTGGCAGGTGTCTGTGCCGCCGGATGTGTATCCGGCGCAAACCATGTCGGTCTGGACGAAGTCCGAACCGTAGGAGCTCTTGCAGCTGGAGTCGGACACGATCGGGACGGTCGCGGTCCGCAGCTGGTTGGAGGAGCCGCCGTTCTCCGAGGTGGTGCCCCAGCCGAGGATGCGGGCGGTGGCGCCGGCCGCGTACACCCCGGTCTGGGACGGGGAGACGTAGGACGCCGCGGTGTACGGCATCGACGTCGACAGGGTCAGGACGGCCACGTCGTCGCCGTTGGTGGCGTCCGTGTAGTCCGGGTTGATCCAGATCCTGCTCACCCGGCTGACCGTGCCGTTGGTGCCGCTCAGGTAGGTGCGCCCCCCGACGACACGCACGCTGCTCGTGGTCTCGCCCACCATGCAGTGCGCGGCCGTGACCACCTTGGTCGCCGAGACGAGCGTGCCGCCGCAGAACTGGTTCTGCGAGGCGTCGGTGATCTGCATCATGAACGGGTACGCCGTGGTCGTGGTCGTCGTTCCCCCGACGATCGGCTGCGGCGCCGCGACGGCGGTGGGGGCGCCGAGCAGGGCGCTCGCCGCCGCGGCGGCGGTCGCCGCGACGACGGCGGCGGTCTTCTTCACGCGGTTGAGCCCGAGCATGGAACTCCTCGATGGAGATGGCCGGTGGGGGGTCGCGCGGGTGTGGGGGAAGCACGAGGGTCGCGGGACCGACCCCCGTGTGCCCGGGCGAGCGGCACGTCCCTTACGCTAGGGCTCGGCTGCCGCTCCCCCCAATGAGGGAACCCCCTAAGGGAGTTGGGGCAGGGAAAACCCTCGGTCCCGCCGGGAAACCCACGGCCGGGGCAACGGCCGCCGCCCCGGAACCGCTCGGTGGAACCGCCGCACGCGGCGCGCACCCCAGGAGAAACCCACTAGGGGTAGGTAGCCGCTGCGGGAGCGTTGTCCCGCGGATTCCTCACTTCGCGTGACGTCCGGCGGCCAGACGGACGATGTCCACCCGCGAGCGGATCCCCAGCTTGCGGTAGACCCGGGTCAGGGTCGCCTCGACCGTCTTGACGCTGATGAACAGGCGCGCGGCGATCTCCCGGTTGGTCGCGCCCTCCATCACGAGAGCGGCGACCTGACGCTCCATCGAGGCCAGCCCCTCCAGCACGTCGGACGGCGGCTGCTGCCGGACGGCGGCGACCGGCCCTGCCGCGGCCTGCGCGGCGGCCTGGTCCACCTGACGCAGCCAGGGCAGCGCCCGGCACCGCCGGAACAGCCGCGCCGCCTCGTCGTACGACGTCGGTCCCGGTCCCGTCCCGGGACGCAGGGTGCGCAGCCGGGCCAGCGCGAACGCCGCCCGCGCCTCCTCCAGCCCGTACCCCAGCTTGCCGAGCCGGTCCTGAACGGACGTCAGCCGGGACAGCGCCGCCTCGTGGTCGCCGAGCGCCGCCCGCACCATCGCCTCCGACCGGTCCAGCACGGCCAGCACGCTCTCCCGGTCCAGCCGCAGCGCGTGCTCGCGCGTCACGTCGATGACGTCCTGCGCCTCACCCGCCTCGCCGACCCGTACCAGCGCCTCGGCGAGGTCTCCCTGCCAGCGGCCGCGCGCCGGGTCGGTGATGCGCAGACCGGCCTCCAGCTCCCGCACCCGGCGCAGCGAGCCGACCGCGCCCGCCGCGTCCCCGGCCACCAACTGGGCGTGACCCAACGCGGCCAGGGCGCGCGAGAGGTACATCTGGTCGCCGTCCTCCTCGGCGCGCCCCGCCGCTTCCCGGGCCAGCTCCAGCGCCCGGTCGACGTCGCCGCCGGAGGCCTCGGCGAGGGAGGCCAGCATCGCGGAGGCCCCCAGGCCGATGCCCGAGTCGCGGGCCAGCCGCAGGCTGTCGCGGGCCAGGTCGAGGGCGCGTCCGCAGTGCCCGGAGCGCAGCTCGGTCTCGGCGAGGAAACGCTGGAAGTGCACCTCGCTCTCGACCATGCCGCGCCGGCGCACCTCGCGCAGCAGCGCGGTGATGGTCGAACGGGCCTCGGCCAGCTGGTCGCTCATCATCAGCCAGCGGAACCTGGCCGCGCCGACGCCGTTGTGATGGCAGGCCACGTACGGGTCCTGCGGCTCCTTCATCGCCTGCTTGATGGTCGCGGGCGCGTTCGGATGGCCCATCAGGGTCTCGGTGGACGACTGGAAGGACAGCGCCATCAGCTCGGTGCGCCGGTCGTCGCCGCGCGCGGCGAGTTCCGCCGCGTGCGCCGCCTCCTGCCGCGCCTCGGAGAAGTCCCCCTCGACGATCAGCTTGCGCCAGGCGAGGTGGTAGTGGACGAGGGCGAGCAGCCGAGGGTCGTCGCCGGCGTCGGCCAGGGCCTGCGGGAAGACGGCGTCCACGTCGCCGAGCGCCTGCCCGGCGGCCTCGATGACCACCTCCCAGGCGCGGATCCGGTCGGCTGGCACCGTGGCCCGGGTCAGCACCTCGCGCGCGATGTCCCGGGCGAGGTCGACCTCGCCGGCCGTGATCGCGTCCTCGGCGGCCTGGAGGCGGTGCCGGTCGGGGGCGGGCGTGCCGTCCGGCGGGGTGTGCCGGGCGGCGAGCAGCCCGAGCGAGGCGGCGACCGCGGGCGCGCCCCGGTCGCGGGCCAGCGCGGCTGCCTCGGCGAGCCGGGCGGCGACCTCGGGGTCGGTGCCGGTGGTGGCCAGGGCGAGGTTGCGGGCCCGCTCGATCGGGTCGGAGGCGGCGGTGGACAGCGCGGCGTGCGCGGCCCGGCGCTCCTGCGCGGGGGCCTCGGCGTACAGCGCCGCGGAGATCAGCGGGTGCGCGAAGCGCACGGCCGGCCCCTCGGGCTCGGTCGTCAGCAGCCCGAGCTCGGCGGCCCGGGCGGTCTCGGCCTCGGCGTTCTCCCGGCCGGCCGCGTGCAGCAGGGCCAGCGTGGGGCGGGCGCCCGCGCTGGCCACCAGCAGGGTGCGCCGGGCCTCGGCGGACAGCATGTCGAGGCGGCTGAGGACCAGGGCGCGCAGCGAGGTCGGCACCGGCAGCGGCTCGCCCGGCCGGGGCGGCGTCGGGCTCTCGCCGAGAGCGCGGCCCAGTTCCAGGGCGAAGAGGGGGTTGCCGCCGCTGGTGCGGTGGATCTCCCGCATCGTCGAGCGGGGCAGGTCGGTGTAGCCGCGGTGATCGAGCAGCGCGGAGACCTGTGCGCGGGAGAGCGGGTTGAGGCGGACGGCGAGGGTGTCGGGCGGGGACGCGCGTAGATGGCGGTCGTACTCCTGGCCGTCCGTCCGCACCGCGCACAGCAGCTGGACGGGGGTGTCGCCGAGACGGCGCGCGGCGAAGCCGAGGAGTTCGGCGCTGGCCGAGTCCAGCCACTGCAGGTCGTCGGCGACGAGCAGGACCGGGCGCGTCGCGGCCAGCGCGCGCAGCGCCGACAGGACGGCCAGCCGCAGGGCGAGGCCGTCGCGCTGCAGAGTCGATTCGCCGCGGCCGGTCAGCGCCGACTCCAGGGCGGTGCGCTGGGCGGCGGGCAGCTTGTCCGAGATCTGGTCGAGGACCAGCCCGAGCAGATCGGCCAGGGCCAGGAAGGGGAGATGCGATTCGGACTCGGTGGCGGAGCAGCGCAGCACGGTGCGCCCCGCGTCGCCGTAATCCGCGGCCAATGCCCGCAGCACGGTCGACTTTCCTATTCCGGCCGGGCCGTGCAGCAGCACACTGCCGCCCCGCGTCAGCTGCTCGCGTGCGGCCGCGTACAGCTCGTCCCTGCCGATGACCAGGTCGGGGCGGCAGCTGGCAGGCTCCTTGAAGTCCCGTCGCACGGTCACCGCTCCCCTCCGAGTGTCGTGTCCGGGCCAAATTCTAGGCGTCGACCCATTGAAATTCGGAGGCATGGGGTGGTGAGGGATATAACAACGTGACGTATAGGGAAATTCATGACGACGCTGAGTGAATAATCGCTTGTCGTGAGGGGGCTCCCTGGCTTGATGTGATCGCTCCTCGCCGGTGCCAGCCGGGCAGACACCGCGGGCGGGCAAGCGCCGCCTCCCGTGGGGTGCGCCGCCTTCCGCGGGGTGCGATGCCTCCCGTGGGGTACGCCGCCTCCCGCCGGGTGCGACGCCGTCGCACGCTACGGCAGCAGACCCGCCCTGCGGGCCACGACCACCGCCTCTCCCCGCGTGCGCGCGCCCAGCCTGCGCATCGCCGACCTGAGATACCCCTTGACCGTCTCGGCGCGCAGCCCCAGCCGCTCGGCGGCCGCCGCGTTCGTCGCCCCCGCCGCCACGCACGCCAGCACGTCCAGCTCGCGCGGCGCCAGGACGACCGGCTGCCCCGCCGTCTCCCGCGGCGCCCCCGGGGCGAGCAGCCCGCAGGCGTCCAGCAGCTCCGCGCGCAGTACCGGGTCGGCGATCCGCGGGGCGAGGGCGCGCAGCGCGGCGTGCGCCTCGCGCACCTGCTCCCAGCCGGCCGTCGCCGCGCCGGCCCGGCCGTTCCCGGCGGCCGCCGCGCGCGCCTCGGCCACCGCCATCAGCTCGCGCGCCTCGTCCTCGACCACCAGCGCGTGCTCCACGTCCCGCGCGGCCTGCACGGCCGCGGTCAACGTGCGCTCACCGAGCGGCTGGGCCGTGCGCAGGGCCCCATACAGCACTCCGCGCACCCGGCGCCGCACCACCACCGGGATCGCCAGCACCGACCGCAGCCCCTCCTCGGCGACGGCCGCGTCGTACTCGTGACTGATCTGCCGGGACAGCGAGTAGTCGCTCACCGCGCACGGGCGGGCCAGCGCGACCGCCTTGCCGCCCAGCCCGTTGCCCGACGTCACGGCCAGCCCGCGCAGGGCGAGCCCGGCCGCCCCGCTGAACTCGCTGATCCGCATCCTCGGCCGCCCCGGCTCCATCAGCCCGCCGAAGGCGACCGGCAGTCCGGTCGCACGCCGCAGCCGCACCAGCGCCCCGCCGATCTGAGCCGTTCCGGCCGCGTCTGCTGCCACGTTGTCGCCCTTTCCGCGCGGCGTCGCGCCGCACCCCCCCGTTCGGGGGTAGTGAGACCTGCATCACGGATTACACGATGGCAGAGAGCCGCACGGCAATGGTCCGGCGCCACGGGAGTGTGCCGCAGGGACACGCCGCTGTCGAGCGCCGCACCGAAGCCGACGAGCCCGAGAGCAGCATCAGCAACGAGCGAGCAACACGAGCAACATCAGCAACGAGCGAGCAACACGAGCAACATCAGCAGCGAGCGAGCAACACGAGCAGCATCAGCAACAAGAGAGCAAGACGAGCAGCATCAGCAACAAGAGAGAAACCAGAGAGCAACCGGAGAGCAAGGAGGACGGATGACGACGGCGACGGAGTCCTTCCGTGCAGCCCGCGACTTCCTGCTGGAGCACCGCGAGGACTACACCACCGCCTACGAGCGTTTCGAGTGGCCCCGGCCGGAGCGCTTCAACTGGGCCCTGGACTGGTTCGACACCATCGCCGAGGGCAACGGGCGCACGGCCCTGCACATCGTCGAAGAAGACGGTTGCGAAACGCGTCTCAGCTTCGCCGAGCTGTCGGAGCGCTCCGACCGGGCCGCGAACTGGCTGCGCGCACGCGGGGTCGCCGCCGAGGACCGGATCCTCGTCATGCTCGGCAACCAGGCGGAACTGTGGGAGACCGCGCTGGCCGCCATGAAGCTGCGCGCCGTCGTCATTCCCGCCACCCCGCTGCTGGGACCCGCGGACCTCGCCGACCGCGTGGAACGCGGCCGGGTCCGGCACGTCCTGGTCCGCTCACAGGACGCCGGCAAGTTCGACGCGGTCCCCGGCGACTACACCCGTATCGCGGTCGGCGGCGCACCCGAGGGCTGGCACCGTTACGAAGACGCTTACAGCGCGTCGGCCGACTTCACGCCCGACGGAGCCACCCTCGCCGACGATCCGCTCATGCTCTACTTCACGTCCGGCACGACCGCCCGTCCCAAGCTGGTCGAGCACACCCACATCTCGTACCCGGTCGGGCATCTGGCCACCATGTACTGGATCGGGCTCAAGCCCCACGACGTGCACCTCAACATCTCCTCGCCCGGCTGGGCCAAGCACGCCTGGTCCAATCTCTTCGCCCCCTGGAACGCCGAAGCAACCGTTTTCATCCACAACTACACCCGCTTCGACCCGTCCCGTCTGATGGCGGAGATGGACCGGGCGGGCGTGACGACGTTCTGCGCCCCGCCCACCGTCTGGCGCATGCTCATCCAGGCCGACCTCACCCAGCTGCGCACCCCGCCCCGCGAGGCCGTCGCCGCGGGCGAGCCCCTCAATCCCGAGGTCATCGAGCAGGTGCGGCGCGCCTGGGGCGTCACCGTCCGGGACGGCTTCGGGCAGACCGAGACGGCCGTCCAGATCGCCAACAGCCCCGGCCAGGAACTGAAGACCGGCTCCATGGGCCGGCCGAGCCCGGGCTACCGGGTGGAACTCCTGGACCCCGTCTCCGGCGCACCGGGCGCGCAGGAGGGCGAGATCGCGCTGGACCTGTCCGCCCGTCCGGTCGGCCTGATGACCGGCTACCACGGCGACGCCGACCGTACGGCGGAGGCCATGGCCGGCGGTTATTACCGCACCGGGGACATCGGCAGCCGGGACGAAAACGGTTACCTCACCTACGTCGGACGGGCCGACGACGTCTTCAAGGCCTCCGACTACAAGATCAGCCCATTCGAGCTGGAGAGCGCGTTGCTGGAACACGAGGCGGTCGCCGAGGCGGCCGTCGTCCCCGCTCCGGACGAGCTGCGCCTCGCCGTGCCCAAGGCGTACGTCGTCCTCGCCGAGGGCTGGGAGCCGGGTCCCGACACCGCTAAGGCGCTGTTCGAGCACTCGCGCGAGGTCCTGGCCCCCTACAAGCGGCTCCGACGCCTGGAGTTCGCCCCCCTGCCCAAGACGGTCAGCGGCAAGATCCGCCGGATCGAGCTGCGCGAGGCCACGGCGGCCGGCTCGGCGAACGAGTACCGCGAGGAGGACTTCCGATGAGCGGCTCGCCGTCCACACCGGAAAGCGGTTCCCACCCCGGTCAGGACACGCCCGCGATGTCCGCGACCCCCGCAGCGGATGCGTCGGCGCCCCCCGCGGCGGATGCGTCTGCCGCCCCGGGGCCGGGACCCGGGCCGGGGACGGGCCCGGCGGCCGGCGAGTCGGCCAGGCCCGGGCTCGGCTCGGCGTACGCCCACGGGACGAGTCCGACCTGTCTGCTCGGGGACACCATCGGCGCCAACCTGGACCGGGCGGTGGCCGCCTGGCCGGACCGCGAGGCCCTGGTCGACGTCGTCTCCGGCCGGCGCTGGACGTACGCCGCGTTCGCCGCGGACGTCGACCGCCTGGCCTGCGCGCTGCTCGCGAGCGGAGTCGCCAAGGGCGACCGGGTGGGCATCTGGGCGGTCAACTGCCCCGAGTGGGTGCTCGTGCAGTACGCCACTGCCCGCATCGGCGCGATCATGGTGAACATCAACCCCGCCTACCGCACCCACGAGGTCGAGTACGTCCTGAACCAGGCCGGGATCTCCGTGCTGTTCGCCTCGCTCAACCACAAGTCGAGCGACTACCGGGCGATGGTCGAGCAGGTGCGCCGCAGGTGCCCGCAACTGCGCGAAACCGTTTACTTCGGGGATCCGAGCTGGGACGCGCTGCTCCGGCGCGGAACGCCCGACCTGCACGAGGACCTCTGGACGCGCCACAGCGAGCTGTCCTTCGACGACCCCATCAACATCCAGTACACGTCGGGAACCACGGGCTTCCCCAAAGGGGCCACCCTCTCCCACCACAACATTCTCAACAACGGTTACTTCGTGGGGGAGTCGATCGCCTACAGCGAGCGCGACCGGATCTGCGTTCCGGTGCCCTTCTACCACTGCTTCGGCATGGTGATGGGAAACCTCGCGGCCACCTCGCACGGAGCCTGCGTCGTCATCCCGGCGCCGTCCTTCGACCCGAAGGCCACGCTGGAGGCGGTGCAGCAGGAGCGGTGCACATCCCTGTACGGCGTCCCGACCATGTTCATCGCGGAGTTGAACCTGCCCGACTTCGCCGCCTACGACCTCTCCTCGCTGCGCACCGGCATCATGGCGGGCTCGCCCTGTCCGGCCGAGGTGATGAAGCGCGTGGTCGCCGAGATGAACATGGCGCAGGTGTCGATCTGTTACGGCATGACCGAGACCTCGCCCGTGTCCACCCAGACCCGCCGGGACGACGACCTGGAGCACCGCACCGGCACCGTGGGCAGCGTGCTGCCGCACATCGAGGTGAAGGTCGTGGACCCCGTGGACGGGGTGACCCAGCCGCGCGGCGTCCCCGGCGAACTGTGCACCCGCGGATACAGCGTGATGCTCGGTTACTGGAACGAGCCCGAGAAGACCGCCGAGGTGATCGACGCCGGACGCTGGATGCACACCGGGGACCTGGCGGTGATGCGGGAAGACGGTTACGTGGAGATCGTCGGGCGCATCAAGGACATGATCATCAGAGGCGGGGAGAACGTCTACCCGCGCGAGATCGAGGAGTTCCTCTACAGCCACCCGAAGATCAGGGACGTCCAGGTCGTCGGAGTGCCGCACGAGAAGTACGGAGAGGAGGTCCTCGCCTGCGTGATCCCGGGCGACGCGGCGGACCCCCTGACCCTGGAGGAACTGCGCGCGTACTGCGAGGGCCGGCTGGCGCACTACAAGATCCCGAGCAGACTGCAGATCCTGGACGCCTTCCCGATGACGGTCTCGGGGAAGGTGCGCAAGATCGAGCTGCGCGAGAGGTACGCCCTCTAGGACTCCCGCGGCGGCCGTCGTCCGGTGCCGCGCATGCCCCGGCCGCCCCGGTCGCCCCGGCTGTCCCGGGACTCCCGGGCGTCTCCGGCGGCGAGGGCGTCGGCCGTCGCGTTGACCGGCTGCGGGGCGCCGGTGAGGTCCAGCACGAACAGCGGCACGCACAGCTGGTCGGCGCGGGCCCGGGCGTCGTCGGCGTAACCGGCGAGGGAGAAGTAGACGCACTCGGCCGACTCCGTCATGGCCGTCAGCCACAGGCACTCCACGTCCCGCAGCGAGGCCGGGTGCACACTCGGGTCCACCTGGGCGAGGAGTCCTCGGGCGGCGAGACCGACGCCGGAGGTGGGCCGCTGGTCGGCCCGCCGGATGTCCCCGTGCCCCAGCCAGGTCAGATACAGCGCGGCGTCCGTCACCGCGTCCCGGGCGTTACGGATGGCGACGGGCCGGAAGGCCCGCCGCCGCGGTGCCGCGCCCGAAGCCGCTTTCTCCGTCCCGGGCTCCGTCTCCAGCCCGGGCACCGACCCCGGCTCGTCATCCGACCCCGGCTCAGGCTCCGCCGCCCGTCCGGGCTCCGCCCCCCGCTCAGCCTTCGTTTCCCGCTCGGCCTTCGTGTCCCGGTCGGACGCTTGCTCCCGGTCGGACGTTCGCTCGCGGGCGGGCTCCGCCCCCGGTTCATGTCTGTGCTCCGGCTCTGGGGTGCGTTCCGGCTCGCGCTCCGCTTCGGGCGCCGGTTCCGGTTCGGGTTCGGTCGGGCGGTCGGTCACCGGGACCCGCAGCACCTGACCGCAGGCGCAGCCCAGTTCGGGCTGGGGCCACTGGGCGCGGCGGCCGCAGGCGCGGCAGCCCAGGACGATCCACTCGTCGTCCCACGCCCGGTGTGCGACGGCCGTCGGCGCCGTTCGCCGGTCGAGCACCGGCGTGACGGGGGAGCCGCACGCACACGGATAGGACGGAGCGGTGTAGAGGCGCTCGCGCCGGCAGGCCGGGCAGCGCACCGGCACGCTCTCGGACATGGCCCCATCGTCCTCCTTCGGCCCCCGCCTGTCCGTCTCTTGACGACCTTTGCGCGCCCACCTACATTTCTTCCAGATAGTAGAAAAGATTTTCCGCAATACGGAAACAGGAACGCGGAAATCAGTGGAATCCGTAGGAAGGGCTCACCGCGGGGCGCGACGGGAGAGCGAATCCGACAGCTGAAGCAGTCGAAGCAGGAGTACTCCATGGCTCGTATGACCGCTGCCCGCGCGGCAGTCGAGATCCTCAAGCGCGAGGGCGTCACCAGCGTGTTCGGTGTCCCCGGCGCGGCGATCAACCCGTTCTACGCGGCGCTGGGGGCCTCCGGCGGCGTCGACCACACCCTCGCCCGCCATGTCGAGGGCGCCTCACACATGGCCGAGGGCTACACCCGCACGCGCCCGGGCAGCATCGGCGTCTGCATCGGCACCTCCGGGCCGGCCGGCACCGACATGATCACCGGGCTGTACTCCGCCCTCGGCGACTCGATCCCGATCCTGTGCATCACGGGCCAGGCGCCGACCGCCGTGATCCACAAGGAGGACTTCCAGGCCGTCGACATCGCCTCCATCGCCAGGCCGGTGACCAAGATGGCGGTCACCGTCCTGGAGGCGGCGCAGGTCCCCGGAGTGTTCCAGCAGGCCTTCCATCTGATGCGCTCGGGGCGGCCCGGACCGGTGCTGATCGACCTCCCGGTCGACGTCCAGCAGACGGAGATCGAGTTCGACCCGGACACCTACGAGCCGCTGCCCGTCTACAAGCCGGCCGCGACGCGTGCGCAGATAGACAAGGCGATCCGCATGCTGAACGCCTCGGAGCGGCCGCTGATCGTCGCAGGCGGCGGTGTCATCTCGGCCGACGCCTCGGAACTCCTTCTGGAGTTCGCCGAGTTGACGGGCATTCCGGTCATCCCGACCCTGATGGGCTGGGGCGCGATCCCCGACGACCACGAGCTGAACGCCGGCATGGTGGGCCTGCAGACCTCGCACCGCTACGGCAACGCGACGTTCCTGGAGTCCGACTTCGTCCTCGGCATCGGCAACCGCTGGGCCAACCGCCACACCGGCCGCGTCGACGTCTACACCGCGGGCCGCGCCTTCGTGCACGTCGACGTCGAGCCCACCCAGATCGGCAGGATCTTCGCCCCGGACTACGGGATCGCCTCGGACGCGAAGGCGGCTCTGCGGCTGTTCGTGGAGGCGGCGCGGGAGTCGAAGGCGTCCGGCGTCCTTCCCGACCGGTCCGCGTGGGCGGCCGCCGCCCAGGAGAAGAAGGCCACGCTCCAGCGCCGTACGCACTTCGACGACATCCCGATCAAGCCGCAGCGGGTCTACGAGGAGATGAACAAGGCCTTCGGCCCGGAGACCCGGTACGTCACCACCATCGGCCTCTCGCAGATCGCCGGCGCGCAGATGCTGCACGTATACCGGCCGCGGCACTGGATCAACTGCGGCCAGGCCGGGCCCCTCGGCTGGACGATCCCGGCGGCGCTCGGCGTCGCCAAGGCCGACCCCCAGGCGCAGGTCGTCGCCCTTTCCGGGGACTACGACTTCCAGTTCATGATCGAGGAGCTGGCGGTCGGCGCGCAGCACAAGATCCCGTACGTCCACGTCCTCGTCAACAACTCCTACCTGGGCCTGATCCGCCAGGCGCAGCGGGCGTTCGACATGGACTTCCAGGTCAAGCTGGAATTCGAGAACATCAACTCGCCCGAGCTGGGCGTGTACGGCGTCGACCACGTCAAGGTCGCCGAGGGCCTCGGCTGCAAGGCGATCCGGGTGACGGACCCCGCCGAACTGGGCGCGGCCTTCGAGGAGGCGAAGAAGCTGGCCGCCGAGTATCGGGTGCCGGTGGTCGTCGAGGCGATCCTGGAACGCGTCACCAACATCTCGATGAGCGGCACCAACGACATCGGCGACGTCGTGGAGTTCGAGGAACTCGCCACCGCCCCGGCACACGCTCCGACGTCGCTCAGGGCGCTGCGGGTCTGACGCCCGGATGGGGCGGCCCACCCGGGCCGCCCCTTCCGTGTTTCTGTGCATCCCCCGCGCGGGGCCCGCCGCCCCCGTGCCGGCGAGCTCCGCGTGAGGACAATGTGCCCTACTCCGGGGGCGGTTGGAGCCCCCTGAGCGACGTTCAGAGGTTGATTTGAGGTTGGGGCGCCGACCCGGGGCCGGCGGATGCGATGACCGGGCCTCTGCGCAGCGCGCGGACCGGGCTCGGCGCGTCTGCCGTCACAGGCGCGTTTCTGCAGTTACGACGCGCGTTTCTGTAGTTACGACGCGCCTTTCTGCTCTGTAGTTACGACGTGCCTTTCTGCCGTGGCCACGCGCCTTTCTGTCGTGGCCACGTGCCTTCTGCCGTGGCGACGCGCCCTTCTGCCGTGGCCACATGTGCTGCCGCCGTGGCAACGGGGCTTCTAGCGTTCCCCCGGGAGCAGGTCGTGCTCCTCCGACAGGCCGGGCCAGTCGTCGGGGCCGCCGCCCTGCCAGTCGATGAGGTCGCTCTCCTCCACCTCGATCCGGTCCAGGTCGGCCAGACGCAGGATCTCCACGACGTCGTCGAGGTGGGAGGCGACCCCGAGGACCGCGTCACCCGAGGTGACCCGGCGGGAACCGTCCAGCGCCGGGGGATGGACCACGATGTGCTCAGCTCGCGTCGGATCGGCCATGCCCCCAGCCTCCTGCGGACGGGCCTCGTCCGCACCTCGGAACGCGTGCGGCTCCCGCCGTCGGTGGGGCCGACGGGGGAGCGCTGCGAGGGTCGTGGCCGTCCGACGGCGCGAGGCTGGGCGCGACAGGACGTTCGCGCCGCCGGACGGGCTCGGTGGGGCGGGGACCGCGGCGGGTACGACGGAACCGGGCGCGCCTTCCCGCAGGTCGAGATGGGCGGCTCGGGTCCTTCACCACCGCACCGGCTCACACGCCGCCGCGGTCCTCACCGGACCCGCACTCCTCGGATCGGCCACCCCTCATCCGGGCCGTCCCTGTGGTGCGGGCCGCTTGTGCGGTCGAAACCGCTTGCGAAACAGAAAGCCGCCGAAAGCCGTTTCCGGCGGTTGAAGAAGTTCCGCCGCTGCTGCTGTTTCCGGGCTTCTTGGGTTCCGGGCGGCGTCGTCGCCTGGGCGCGACGAAATGGTGTCGGCGACGCCGCCGCCCGGAAGTCTGGGAGGGCGCGGGTCAGACGTGCGCGCCGGAGAGCCGCTCCACGGCCCGCAGCAGTGCCGAGTGATCCAGCCCGCCGTCACCCTGCGCGCGCAGGCTCGCGACCAGCTGGGCGACCACCGCGCCGACGGGCAGGGCCGCGCCGACGTTGCGGGCGGCGTCCGTGACGATGCCCATGTCCTTGTGGTGCAGGTCGATGCGGAAGCCGGGCTCGAAGTCGCGGGTGAGGAAGTTGTCCCTCTTGCGCGTTAGCACGGTGGAGCCGGCGAGACCGCCGTTCAGGACGTCCAGCGCCGCCTTCAGGTGCACGCCCGACTTCTCCAGGAAGACCACGGCCTCGGCGCACGCCTGGATGTTCACGGCGACGATCAACTGGTTGGCCGCCTTCACGGTCTGCCCCGAACCGTGCGGACCGCACAGGACGACGGTCCTGCCGAGGGCGTCGAAGATCGGCTCGGCCCGGTCGAAGTCGGCCTGGTCGCCGCCGACCATGATGGACAGCACGGCCTCGATCGCGCCGGCCTCACCGCCGGACACCGGGGCGTCCAGCACCCGGATGCCGCGGTCCGCCGCCGCCCTCGCCAGGTCGACCGAGGTCTGCGGGGTGATGGAGGACATGTCGATCAGCAGCGCGCCGGGCCTCGCGTTCTCGAGGATGCCGTCGGGGCCGTAGGCGATCGCCTCGACCTGGGGGGAGGCGGGCACCATGGTGATCACGACGTCGGCGTCCCGCACGGCGTCCGCGACGGAGGCCGCCGGGGTGCCGCCGGCGGCGCTGAGGCGGTCCAGCTTGTCCTGCTCCAGGGTGAAGCCGGTGACGTCGTAGCCCGCCTTGATCAGGTTCTCGGACATCGGGGAGCCCATGATGCCGAGGCCTATCCAGGCGACCTTGGGGAGACTGCTCATGTCGGGATGCCTCTCGGTGCGGGGGTGTGGTCAGCGGGCTTCACGGGCGGCGTCGGCTTCACCGGCGCCGCGGGGTCCACGGACGGCGCGGGCTTCGCGGGGCAGCCATGCGAAGGACTCGGCGCTGGGCCGGTCGCCCGGCTTGTACTCCAGGCCGACCCAGCCGTCGTAACCCGCCTTCGCGAGCAGATCGAGGAGATCCTCCAGCGGGAGCGTTCCCGTGCCCGGGGCGCCGCGGCCCGGGTTGTCGGCGATCTGCACATGGCCGGTCTTCGAGGCGTGGCGCTCGATCACCGACGGCAGGTCCTCGCCGTTCATGGACAGGTGGTAGAGGTCCATCAGGAACCACGCGTTGCCCAGTCCGGTCGCCGCGTTGACCTTGTCGACGATCCCGACCGCGGCGGGCGCGCTCACCAGGGGGTACAGCGGCGACTCGGGCCGGTTCAGCGCCTCGATCAGCAAAATGGCGCCGATCCGATGGGCGGCACGGGCCGCGAGGACCAGGTTCTCCAGCGCGAGCGCGTCCTGCTCGGCCGGGTCGACGCCCTCGACGCGGTTGCCGTAGAGGGCGTTGAGGGCCCGGCAGCCGACGGACCGGGCGAAGTCGGCGGCCACGTCGATGTTGGCGCGGAACCGCTCGGACTCCTCGCCGGGCACCGACAGGGCGCCGCGGTCCGGGCCCGGTAGTCGGCCCGCGTAGAAGTTGAGGCCGGTGAGCTGCACGCCCGCGTCGTCGATCGCCCGCTTGAGGGCGTCGAGCTCGGACGGTTCGGGGGTGGGGGAGTCGATCCAGGGCCACCACAGCTCGACCGCGCCGAAACCGGCCGCGGCGGCAGCCGCGGGGCGTTCCAGGAGCGGGAGCTCCGTGAAGAGGATCGACAGGTTGACGTTGAAGCGCCGGTCTTCGAATCCCATGGGGTTTCCGCGCTCCCTTCCCTGGCAAGTTTCCATAATGCGGAAGTTAGTTTCTGCTTATTGGAAGATTGCCGCCGAGGGTCAGGACTTGTCAAGGGGGGTGCGGCGCCCTTGGCCGCCGCCCGCCGCCCCGGCCTCCGAGGCCTTGCCGGTCCCAGCCGTCGCCCGGTCGTCGCCGTGTCGCCGTCCCGCTGCTGCCCCACCGCTGCCTCGCCGCCGCCCCGGCCTCCCAGGCGTTGCCGGTCCCAGCCGTCGCCCGGTCGTCGCCGTGTCGCCGTCTCACTGCTGCCCCACCGCTGCCTCGGCGCCGCTCGCCGCTCCGGCCTCCGAGGCCTTGCCGGTCCCAGTTGTCGCCCGGTTGTCGCCCGGTCGTCGCCGTGTCGCCGTCCCACTGCTGCCCACCGCTGCCTCGCCGCTGCCCGCCGCGGTCGCACCGGCGGCCCGTCGCCGTCGTGTCGTCGTCCCGCCCGCTGAGACGCCGGAATCCCGCTCGTCCTGTCCGGTCGAGGGGGAATCCGGACTCCCGCGTGATCGCCCGTCCCGTCCGTTAAGGTCGGGGTCCGGGCGTCGACGGCCGGACCCGTTCAGGAAGGTGTGGGCGCGATGCGACTGAAAGTGGAGTTCACCACCGAGCCCTTCGACCTCGACGAGGCGCCCGCGCACGCGCTGGTCGCCCGCGAGGTGATCGAGGCGGCCGACCTGGACGCGGTGGACGTCGGCCCCTTCGGCAACACCGTCGAGGGCGCCGCCGACGCGGTGCTCGCCGCCGTGGACGCCCTGCTGCGCAAGTCCCTCGGGGCGGGCGCCACCCGTATCTCGCTCCAGGTCAACGTCGTCGGGGAGAGCCGGTGAGCGCCGGCGGCGACGCGGCTTTCATCGCGGCCGTGAAGCCGCTGGTCGACGCCATGGGCGGCGAGATGCTCCCGCCGGACGAGGCCGGCGCCGAGGACGTCGTCCTGACCTGGGAGGGCGTGGAGTCCGTCGCGGTGCGGCTGCCGCAGCTCGCCGACTCCCTCGATCACATCCTGGCCGCCATGGAGCGCAGGAAGGGCAGACCCCTGGCCGACCTGGAACGCAAGGAGAAGCAGGAGGTCGTGCGGATACTGGAGGCGCGGGGCGCCTTCTCCGTGCGGCACGGCGTGGAGACCGTGGCGAGCGCGCTCGGGGTGAGCCGCTTCACGGTCTACAACTACCTCAACCGGGAGAAGGACGCCTGACCGGTGGCCGGTCGGCGCGTGCCGCTCGACCGGCCGTGCGCCCCACGGGCGCGGACCTGACCGCGGCTTCGGCCGCGGCTCGGCTCCGCACGGTGCCACGCCCCGGCCGCAGGAAATCTTTCAACAAAGTGTTGACGTGGCGTCGCGTGGGGGCGTTAGCTGGCCGCAGTCCGCTCAGGCACGAAGGCCGCGCTTCACGGCCACGGAGGCTCCCGTGACTTCGACTTCCCCGCTTCCGGGCCTGGCCCGGTTCAACGACCTCGAGGAGTCCGCGGCCCGCGCCGCGCTCCGCGAGGCGTGCGCCTCCACGGCGTGGGCGAGCCGGCTGCTCGCGGCTCGCCCCTACACCTGTGTCGACGACCTGTACGAGGTCAGCGACGCGGCCCTGGCCGAACTCACCGCCGCCGACCTGGCGGAGGCGATGGCCGGCCACCCGCCGATCGGCCGCCCGAAACCCGGCGACCCGGCCTCGGCGCGCGAGCAGCGCGGCATGGCCGGCGCCTCCGAACAGCTCAAGGCGCAGATGCTGGAACTGAACCTGGCCTACCAGGAGAAGTTCGGCCACGTCTTCCTGATCTGCGCCACCGGTCGCACCGGGGAGCAGATGCGCGACGCGGTCAAGGAGCGGATCGGCAACGCGCCGGAACGGGAACGGGAGATCGTCCGCGCCGAACTGGGCAAGATCAACCGTATCCGCCTCGCCCGACTCGTCGAAGAGGACTGACACCCGCCATGAGCACCAGCACCACCGCATCGGTGTCCACCCACATCCTGGACACCTCCGTCGGCCGCCCCGCCGAGGGCGTCGCCGTCCGGCTCGCGGCCCGCGGCGGCCGGGAAGCCGACTGGCAGGCGCTCGGCGGCTCCGCGACCGACGCCGACGGCCGGTGCAAGGACCTGCCGGCGCTGCCGGAGGGGGCCACCCACGTACGGCTCGACTTCGCCGTGGAGGCCTATTTCGAGCACCGTGAGAACAAGCGAGCCGATGCGCAGCAGGACGCCCCCGCGAATCGGGACAGCGGTGCCGGCGGGGTGTTCTTCCCGGAGGTGGCGATCACGTTCGCCGTCGTGCCGGGCGAGCACTACCACGTACCGCTGCTGCTCAACCCGTTCGGCTACTCCGTATACCGAGGGAGCTAGCAGACACATGACCGACACCTCACGCCCCGCCCGCCCGGTGCTGCTCGGGCAGAACCAGTACGGCAAGGCCGAGAACCGGGTCGTCCGGATCACGCGGGACGGCGACACCCACCACATCAAGGACCTCAGCGTGTCCGTCGCGCTCAGCGGCGACATGGACGACGTCCACTACTCCGGCTCCAACGCCAACGTCCTGCCGACCGACACCACCAAGAACACGGTGTACGCGTTCGCCAAGGAGTACGGCATCGAGTCGGCAGAGCAGTTCGGCATACACCTCGCCCGTCACTTCGTGACCTCGCAGGACCCCATCAGGACCGCGCGGATCCGGGTCGAGGAATACGCCTGGGAGCGGATCGCGACACCCGGCCCGGACGAGCACTCGTTCGTCCGCCGGGGCCAGGAGACCCGCCTGACCCAGGTCACGTACGACGGCACGTCCTGGGAGGTCGTCTCCGGGCTCAAGGACCTCACGGTCATGAACTCGACGAACTCCGAGTTCTGGGGGTACGTCAAGGACGAGTACACGACCCTGCCCGAGGCGCACGACCGGATCCTGGCGACCGAGGTGGCCGCGCGCTGGCGCTTCAACTGGTCCGACGACGCGCAGGAGGCGCCCGACTGGGACGAGTCCTACGCCCAGGTGAAGCAGCACATGCTGCTGGCCTTCGCCGAGACGTACTCGCTCTCCCTGCAGCAGACCCTCTACGCGATGGGCGCGCGGATCGTCGACCACCGGGCCGAGATCGACGAGGTGCGCTTCTCGCTCCCCAACAAGCACCACTTCCTCGTCGACCTGAAGCCGTTCGGGCTGAAGAACGACAACGAGGTCTACTTCGCCGCCGACCGCCCGTACGGCCTGATCGAGGGCACCGTCCTGCGGGACGGCTGCCAGGCGCGGATACCGGTGGACCTCACCAACCTCTGACGGTCCCCGCTCCACCCCTCTTTCGGCACCCGTGGCCGGGGCCCGCGCCCCCGGCCACGGCACTCACAACCTCCCGGGTCCTGCCGTGCCCGCTCCAGCTGAGTCCACCGAGGGAAAAGGACGACACCATGGCCGCAGACCGGCGCATCGTCATCGAGAACTGCGCGATAGCGACCGTCGACGCCCAGGACACCGAGCACGCGAACGGACACGTCGTCCTCGCGGGCAACCGCATCGAGTCGCTCGGCCCGGGCCCCGCCCCCCAGGGGCTGGAGAACGTCGAGCGCCGCATCGACGCCGCCGGGCACCTGGTCACCCCCGGCCTGGTCAACACCCACCACCACTTCTACCAGTGGATCACCCGGGGCCTGGCCACCGACCACAACCTCTTCGACTGGCTCGTCGCCCTCTACCCGACCTGGGCGCGCATCGACGAGGAGATGGTCCGCGCGGCCGCCGAGGGATCCCTGGCGATGATGGCCCGCGGTGGCGTCACCACCGCCATGGACCACCACTACGTCTTCCCGCGGGGCTCCGGCGACCTGTCCGGCGCGATCATCGGCGCCGCTCGCGACATGGGGGTGCGCTTCACCCTCGCCCGCGGTTCCATGGACCGCAGCGAGAAGGACGGCGGCCTGCCCCCGGACTTCGCGGTCGAGACCCTCGACGGCGCCCTCGCCGCCACCGAGGAGACCGTCCACCGGCACCACGACGCCGCCTTCGACGCGATGACCCAGGTCGCCGTCGCCCCCTGCTCGCCGTTCTCGGTCTCCACCGAACTGCTCCGCCAGGGAGCCGAGTTGGCCCGCCGGCTCGGCGTACGGCTGCACACCCACGGCTCGGAGACCGTCGAGGAGGAGAAGTTCTGCCACGAGCTGTTCGGCATGGGCCCGACCGACTACTTCGAGTCCACCGGCTGGCTCGGCGAGGACGTGTGGATGGCGCACTGCGTCCACATGAACGACTCCGACATCGAGGCGTTCGCCCGCACCAGGACGGGCGTCGCCCACTGCCCGTCGTCCAACGCGCGGCTGGCCGCCGGCATCGCCCGGGTTCCCGACATGCTGGCGGCCGGCGTCCCGGTCGGCCTCGGCGTCGACGGCACGGCGTCCAACGAGTCCGGCGAACTGCACACCGAACTGCGCAACGCCCTGCTCATGAACCGCCTCGGCGCCCACCGGGAAGCCGCCCTGAACGCCCGTCAGGCGCTGCGGCTGGGCACCTTCGGCGGAGCCCAGGTCCTCGGCCGGGCCCGGGAGATCGGCTCCCTGGAACCGGGCAAGCTGGCCGACCTGGTGCTGTGGAGGCTGGACACCCTCGCTCACGCCTCGATCGCCGACCCGGTGACCGCGCTCGTCTTCGGCGCGGCCGCCCCGGTCACCGCCTCGTTCGTGAATGGTCGTCAGATCGTCGAGCAGGGACGGCTGTTGCACGTCGACGAGGACGCCGTCGCCCGCTCGACCCGCACGCAGGCCCAGCGGCTGGCGCGGATCGCCGCGCAGGGCTGAGCGGGCCCCGGAACTCCGGACCAGGGGGACGGCCCTGGCCCGGACGCCGTGACCGGGGCGCGCGTCACCGCGCGCCCCGGAACCGGATCCCGCCGTCCTGGTCCCCGGTCCCTCCCCCTCTCGGCCCGCCCGGGCAGGGGACCCCCATGACCGCCGCACCACCTCCCTGACACCCACGCCGGAGCCGGCGTGCCACCGACCGCACCGGGCCGGAGACGATCAGCGTGCCCGGCCAGGCCGAGGTCCTCGCCCGCCTCCTGGGCCGTCCGGTGCCGATCCGTGACCTCGCCCCGGACGAGGTCCGCGCGCACGTCTTTCAGGGGTGGCAGGACGAGGCCGTCGCCGACGGCGTCGCGGCGGGCTCGTCCTTCGTCCGCCGGGGCGGCAACGCGGTCGTCACCGAGGACGTGCCCCGGCTGCTGGGCCGGCCGACACGCAGGAGGAGTGGGCGCGGGACCACCGGGAGGCGTTCGGGGTGCAGTGAGGGAAGTGAGCGGGCCGGCCGCCGGAGAGCGCGGCGGGCGGGGAGCGGCGGGCGGCCGGAGGCGACGCTAGAGCCCGAACAGGCCGGTGTTCGAGGTCAGTTCCCTGAACACGTCCTGCGGGTTCGCCACCATGCGGCGTTCCGTCAGGTCCAGCAGCCCGCCGACGGCGGTCACTTCCGCCGCGACCGTGCCGTCCGCCTTGGTGAGGGTCTGCCGGATCCGGAACGTCTTGCCGCCGCTCCACTCGAAGACGCAGGAGACGTCGACCTCGTCCCCGGCGAGGAGTTCGCGCCGGTAGCGGATGGTGGTCTCCAGGGCGACCGGGCCCACGCCCTTGCCGATCAGGGCGGCCTGGCTGATGCCCGCCGCCTGCAGCAGGGACCAGCGGGCGTGCTCCGCGTAGTTGAGGTACACGCTCTGGTTGAGGTGTCCCTGCACGTCGGTCTCGTATCCGCGGACGGTGACCCGGACGGAAAACGGATCGCTCACGGTCTCCCCTTCTCCTCGACGAGCATCGGGTGCGGCGTTCCGGGCGCCGGTTTCTCGGACACCGGCGTTCGGGACGTCGGGATTCCGGACACCTGCGCTCCGGGCATCTGCGCTCCGGGCATCTGCGCTCCGGGCATCTGCGCTCCGGGCATCCATGCGCCGGGCGTCGATCTTGGCATGTTCCTCACGTCCGGCGCGGGGAAGCCAGCAGATAGCGGGCTCTCGTCCGGGGCTCGGTGTGCTCGCCGGCCTGCCAGCCCGCCTTCCCCAGTGTCGCCGCGCAGGCCCGCAGCGTCGCGTCGTCCGGCCCGTGCACGGCGACCGCCTCCGGCTGCGGGGTCGCCCGCACCCGGTAGCCGTCGGCGCCCGAAGGTCCGGCGGGGCGGTGGCCGGCCGCCTCCAGGGCGAGGGCGGCGGCCCGCACGAGATGCGCGCGCTCCCAGCCGCAGGGCCGGTCCGTCCCGCCGTCCGGGTTGGTCATCCGGCGCAGCTCCAGCAGTCCCTGCCAGGCGCTGTGCACCTCGCGGAGCCTGGCGGGGCCGGCCGCCCCGGCGGCCTCCTCGCCGCCGTCGCGGGCGGCGTACACCCCGCTGTCCGCGTCGGCCGCCGCGGCCTGCGCCGCCCCGGCCTTCGCCCGCGGCGCCCCGGCCGGCGGCTCGGGCGCGGCCTCCCGGACGCGGTGGCCCGCCGGCGTCAGGAAGTGGTCGTGCGGCGGCCGGGGGTGCCGGAACGCGAGCCCGTGCCGGACCAGGGCCGCGAGCTGCGCCTGCGTGCCCCGCAGCCGACCGGAGACCGGATCGGCGGCGTCGATCACCCGCCGCTGCGCGGCGGTCGGCGGTCGTGTCACGGCGTGCTCCCTCCCGGCGTCGGATCTGTGTCCCGGTGCGTCCGAGGCTACGACGGGGGTGTGACATTCCAGGAGGCGATCACCGGCCGCCCGTGTTCGGTGCCGAGCCGGCACAGCGTCCCCGTCGCCAGCTGGAACAGAGCCCCCGCCGACGGGGGCAGTCCGAGCCTGCGGGCGGTGAGCACCCGCAGGAAGTGCCCGTGCGCCACCAGCACCACGCACCCCTCGGTGTCGGCGTGCGCCGCGTCGACCCTGGCCAGCACCCGGTCGGCCCGCTCCCCGACCTGCTCGGGCGTCTCCCCCGGGTGCTGGGGCGGGCCGGGGGCGACCCCGTCGGCGAACAGGAACCAGTCCGGCCTGGTGCGCTGGATCTCGGGGGTCGTGACGCCCTCGTAGCCGCCGTAGTCCCACTCGCGCAGGTCCGGGTCGAGCCGGAACCCGTGCAGCCCGATCAGCTCCGCCGTCTCCCGCGCCCGCTGCAGCGGGCTGACGAGCGCGGCCCCGATCCGGTGCGAGCGGATCAGCGGCGCGAGCGCGCGGGCCTGTGCGCGGCCGCGGTCGGTCAGCGGTACGTCCGTCGATCCGGTGTGCCGTCCGGTACGCGACCAGGAGGTCTCGCCGTGCCGGACCAGGAAGAGATCACCCATGGGCACAGGCTGGCACAGCCGGCGGGCGCTACTGCCGGTACCCGCTGAGGAATCGGCCGATCCGCCCGATCGCCGCCTCCAGGTCGTCCGCGTGCGGCAGGGTGAGGATGCGGAAGTGGTCCGGGGTCGGCCAGTTGAAGCCGGTGCCCTGGACGACCTGGATCTTCTCCCTCAGGAGCAGGTCCAGGACGAACCTCTCGTCGTCGTGGATCTTGTGGACCTTGGGGTCGAGGCGGGGGAACGCGTACAGGGAGCCCTTCGGCTTCACGCAGGACACGCCGGGGATCTCGTTGAGCTTCTCCCAGGCCACCGTGCGCTGCTCGTGCAGACGGCCGCCGGGCGCGGTCAGCTCGTGGATGGACTGGCGGCCGCCGAGCGCGGCCTGGATGGCGTACTGCGCGGGCGCGTTGGCGCACAGCCGCATGGAGGCCAGCATGGTGAGGCCTTCCAGGTAGTTCCTCGCGTGCTGCTTGGGGCCGGTCACCACCAGCCAGCCCGAGCGGAAGCCCGCCACCCGGTAGGTCTTGGACAGGCCGCAGAAGGTCAGGACGACCAGGTCGGGGGCGAGCGCGGCGACCGAGTGGTGCACGGCGTCGTCGTACAGGATCCGGTCGTAGATCTCGTCGGCGAAGACCATCAGGCCGTGTCGGCGGGCGAGGTCGAGGATGCCCTCGATGATCTCCTTCGGGTAGACCGCGCCGGTGGGGTTGTTCGGGTTGATGATGACCACGGCCTTGGTGCGGTCCGTGATCTTCGACGCCATGTCGTCGAGGTCGGGGTACCAGTCGGCCTGCTCGTCGCAGAGGTAGTGGACCGCCTTGCCGCCGGCGAGGGTCGTGACGGCCGTCCAGAGGGGGAAGTCGGGGGCCGGGATGAGGATTTCGTCGCCGTCCTCGACCAGCGCCTGCACGGCCATCGAGATCAGCTCGGAGATGCCGTTGCCGAGGAAGACGTCGTCGACGCCGACCTCCAGGCCCAGCGTCTGGTAGCGCCCCGCCACCGCGCGGCGGGCCGAGAGGACGCCGCGCGAGTCGGTGTAGCCGTGCGCCTGGGGCAGCATGCGGATCATGTCCTGGAGGATCTCCTCCGGCGCCTCGAAGCCGAACAGCGCCGGGTTGCCGGTGTTCAGGCGCAGGACGCTGTGGCCCGCCGCCTCCAGCGCGTCGGCGTGCTCGATCACCGGGCCGCGGATCTCGTAACAGACCTCGCTCAGCTTGTTCGACTGCCGGAACTCCATGCGCGCTCGCCCCTCCGGTTGATGTGTTGCTTGGTTTTACCAAGTTCAAGCTTGGAAAGTCCAATGACATGTCTAGACTGCGTGCCATGTCACCTCGCCGAAGCTACGATCAGTACTGTTCCGCCGCCCGCGCCCTCGACGTCGTCGGCGACCGCTGGACCCTGCTGATCGTCCGGGAGCTGCTCGCCGGCCCGCGTCGCTACACCGACCTGCACGCCGACCTGCCGGGCGTGAGCACGGACGTACTCGCCTCGCGGCTGCGGGACATGGAGCGCGACGGGCTGACCGGCAGGCGCCGGCTGCCCCCGCCGGGCGCGGCCTATGTGTACGAACTCACCTCTCGCGGACGGGGGTTGCTGCCCGTGCTGCAGGCGCTCGGGGCGTGGGGCGAGGGCGAGCTGGGCGAGCGGCGGCCCACCGACGCGCTGCGCGCGCACTGGTTCGCGCTGCCCCTGGCGCGCGCTCTGCGGGGCGAGGGCGTCGTCGAAGTGCGCCTGGACGAGGGCGACTTCCACCTGTTCGTCGGTGCGCAGGACGGCCCGGTGTACGGCTACGGTCCCGCGCCCGTGGAGCCCGACGCGCGGCTCGACCTCGACACGGACACCTGTACGGCCGTCGCGCAGGGGGCGCTGACGGTCCTCGAGGCGGTGCGCGCCGGGCGGATCGGGGTGAGCGGCGACGGCGCCCTGGCCAAGGAGCTGCGGTAGGCCTGAGAGCCGAGCAGGTGACAGCCGATCGCCCGGGAGCCGGGCGATAAAGGGCCGGGCGATCGAGGGCCGGAGGGACGCGGGCCGGAGGGACGCGGGCCGGAGGTGGCGAAGGGCCCGCCGCGCCGCGACCGCGGTGCTGTGGCGGGCCCTCGTCGGTGGTCCGAACGCATCGGTGACGATGCGTCAGAATCCGTTCGTGCAGTCTCTTTTCAGGCGGCCGGCGGGACGTGCCGCGGCCGTCCCGACCCCCGCGTCAGCGTGTAGCCGCCGATGCCGGCGAGGGCGGCCAGGACGGCGCCGATCCCGGTCCACACCCAGCGGTCGGACCACCAGCCGGACGACCAGCCGTCGTCGGGCTCGATGTCCGACAGGACGGCCGTGGCCGACGAGTCGTCCTTGTCGCCCTCCGCGGCCTTCGACCCGGCCGCCGTGCCGGGCACCAGCGGCACGGCCAGCGAACCGTCCACGGCCGCGGACCCGCCGATGTCCTCGGAGTCCACCCGCAGCCGGGCGTCGATCGGCAGGCCCAGGTCGGCCGCCGTGAGCCCGAGGGCGGTCAGACGGACGTAGTACGTGCCCGGCAGCGGATCGTTGGCCCACGGCTCCGACCAGGCGCGCACCGTGCGCAGGACGCAGGACAGCTCGACGGAGGCGGCGCCCGCGACGGCGGTGCGCGTCTGGGCGCCGTACTGGCAGGCCTGACGGCGCCGCAGTCCGTCGTACACGTCGACCTGCCAGGTCTGCGCGGTGTGGGACTGCGGCAGCTTCACCGTCGCCTTGACGGTGGGGCGCTGGCCCGAGTCCGCCGGGAACGACCAGTACAGGTAGTCGCCCGCGGAACCGCTCGCGGTGGCCGGCTGCCCCTGGTCGACCTCCGTCGCCGTACGGAACGACGTGCCGGCCTCGGTGGGCGCGGAGCCGTCGCCCGAAGGGCTCGCCGAGGGGGTGGAGTCGGCCGCGGCCGGCGCGACCGCCGGGCCGAGCGCCAGCCCGACCGTCAGTCCGAGCGCCGGCAGGGCGCCGCTCAACACATGGGTGATCCGCATCAGTTGGTCCTCCAGACCGCGATCCGCCAGCGGGACAGCCAGCCCCACAGCACACCCGCCACGAAGCCGAACAGCACCAGGGCTCCCAGCAGCCACCAGCCGCGCCCGAGGCCGAAGGAGGCCACGTCGCTCGCCGGCGAGGGACCGTCGACCACGTCCACGGTCAGCTCCAGCGGCATGCCCGGCGTGGTCTTCACGCCGGCGGCCGCCGAGTAGGAGTTGGTCACCTGCACGCACACCGTCTCGGCTGGGGGAGCCTCGTCGTCGTTGTCCGCCTTCGGGTAGCGCAGACCGGTGGAGACGACGTCGGTGCGGCCGGTCCCGGTCGCCTCGCCGCGCACGATCTCCCGGCCGTGCACGGTGACCGCCCGCAGCAGCACCCCGTAGTCGGGGTTCACGGCCCGGTCCGCCGACACGCTCACCGAGGCGCGCAGTTCCTGGCCCGGCTCGACGTCGACCCGGTACCAGCGCTGCTGGCCGAACCCCTCGCGGTCGGTGTACAGACCCGACTTCAGCGTGGGGGCCTTGGCGCAGGAGGCCCCGCCTTCGGTGGCCACCGGCGTGACCACGGGGTCCGCCGCGCGGTCCACCAACTGGTTGACGCGGTCGGTGAGCTGCTCGGTGTGCTCGACCGACGTGTACGTGCCGCCGGTCGCCTCGGCGATGCAGCTGAGCTGCCGGCGCATCGTGACGCTGGGCACCAGACCGAGGGTGTCGATGGTCAGGCCGATGCCCTTGGCCGCTATCTCACGGGCCACCTCGCACGGGTCGAGCGGAGCGCAGGTGTCCTCGCCGTCGCTGATCAGCACGATCCGCTTGGAGCCGGTGCCGCCGTCGAGGTCGTCGGCCGCCTTCAGCAGTGCGGGACCGATGGGGGTCCAGCCGGTGGGGGACAGGGTGGCGACCGCCGTCTTGGCCTCGGTGCGGTCCAGCGGGCCGACCGGGTAGAGCTGCGCGGTGTCCTTGCAGCCCGTCTTGCGGTCGTCGCCCGGGTAGCCGGCGCCCAGGGTGCGGATGCCGAGCAGGACGTTCTCCGGGGTCGCGTCCAGCACCTCGTTGAACGCCTGCTTGGCCGCGGCCATCCGCGTCCCGCCGTCCATGTCCTTCGTCCGCATCGAACCGCTGACGTCGAGGACCAGGTCGACCTTGGGCGCGGTGGCGGTGGTCTCGTCGGCGACCGCCCCGGCCGGGAACGCGAGCCCGGCCGTGAGCGCGGCGAGCAGGGCGCAGACGCCCGCCGCCAGCCGTTGTGTTCTGATCATCGGCGGATCCTATTGATCAGGAGCGCCCCGCCACAAAACGGGGTCAGCCCCCGTCCGCTCGCAGCGGGTTGGGCAGGAGCGCCCACTGGTCCGCCGACGTCCCCGGCGACAGCCGCATCAGCGTCAGCGCCTTCGCCGGCAGCGGCTCCTCGCACAGCGCCGCCAGGTCCGGGCCGCGCGGCAGGTCCCGTACCGCCGTCTCCAGAGCCGCGCGCAGGGCCGGGCCGCCGCCGGCCGTCGCGGCCAGCGCGCCCGCCACCAGGGAGCCGAACAGCTTGCGCCGCAGCGCCGTCGCGTCGTCCGTGCGGATCCGGGCGGGCAGGCCGTCGGGCAGCGGGACGCCGTGCCGGGCCAGCCGGTCCGCACTGACGCGGATGTCGGCCAGGTCGCGGTAGACCAGCCGCAGCGGGGCGCCCGACGCCGACAGCACGACCAGCAGGTTCTGCCCGTGCGCCTCCAACGCCACGCCCAGCTCCAGCAGCCGCAGCCCCACGCGCAGCGCGAGCCGCGCGAACTCCGCCAGCCAGTCGGGGGATCCGGGCAGCCCGGTCGCCGCGAGGGCCGCCACCGGCACCACGTGCTCGCCCGGCGCCCCGTACACGTCCGGCGACTCGCGCAGCACCGCCGCCAGGTCGGGGGAGTGGGCGGTGGCCGCGCCCAGAGCGCGGGTCAGGTGCAGCAGGCTGTCCGTGTGCGGCGTGAGGCTCTGCGCGAAGTCCGACAGGATCGCGGAGGCGGCGACGGAGCCGACGGAGATGTCCCGCACCGACGAGGTCAGCCGGGTGCTCAGCGCCGTCTTGACGTGCGGGCCCCCGGGCAGGGCGAGCGTGCGCAGCGACATCAGCGGACGGGCTTGCACGCCCTGCGCGCAGGAGCGCTTGAGCACGTGCGCCGCCTGCCACGGATGCACCGGCACCAACAGGTGCCCGCTGTCCCGCAGTTGCTCCGGCCAGTCGCCCGACACCAGGCACTCGCCGGCCGGCACCGGCAGCAGGCCGAGCCGTACCGCCGGCCGGTGCTCCGGTGCGAACGCCAGCTGCTCGGCGACCGAGAAGCCGGGCCGGGAACGGCAGTTGGGGTGGTAGGGGTGTCCGTCGACGACCCGCTGCTCCCACTCCCAGTCCCGCACCGGCCACCGCGACGGGTCCGTCGCGGGCGCGTCGAGGGGCTCCTGCGCGGCCCGCGACAGCGCCAGCGAGGCGACGCTGTGACCGAGTTCGGCGGCGAAGCCCGAACCGTGCGGCACGGCCAGCGCCGTCATCAGGCGGACGGGGTCGTCGTAGGCCGTCCCGTCCAGCCGGATCTGCGTCACCTGGTCGGCGCACGCGTACGGATCCGAGCGCGGACCGTGCAGCCGGCGTCCGTCGCGCAGTCGCAGCGACTGTTCCTCCCGGCCCGCCGCGCCCGACTCCTCGCCCGGCCCGCCCGGCCCCTCCCGTCCGGCGATCCAGGGCAGCGGCTCATGGACCAGCGCGCGCCACAGCCGGGTCAGCACGGCCGCCCGGGCGCCCGGCAGCGCGGCCGCGAACCGCGGGCCGAGAGCGGGGCGCACGACGGCCAGTTCCTCGGCCAGCTCGGCCTCGGCGGTGGGGGGACGATGCACGGGTGGGCTCCTGGGGTACGGGTACGACGTCACGACAGGGGCGCGACGACAGCGATACTGATCTTCTCCGCCCGGAAGAACCGTAGGGAACCAGGGAACCAGTGGATCGCGTGGACCTCATCCCCCCGCCCGTCGGGGCCGCCCCCCTGGCCCAGGCAGCACCGCCTGTCGGGGCCGCACCGCCCGTCGCCGACGCACCGCGCGCCGGCGGCGTCGCCGGGCGCGCCGACGCCTACGCGGTCGCGCCGCTGCTCAACTGTCTGCTGCGGGAGGTGGCCGAACCGCTGCCGCCGGAGCCCTCGGACGACGGCCGCTTCCGCCACCGGCTGCCCGGCGGCCGTCTGCTGCGCGTGCGCGGGCGGCGCCGGCCCGCCGAGCCCGAGCTGTACGCGGCGGGCTCCTGGCGCCGCCTGGGCCACCGCGAGCTGGTCGAGCTGGTCGCCGAGACGCTGCGCCGGCGCACCGGAGTGGCCAACCCCGACCTTCCGGCCGAGATGACGGACAGCAGGGACACGGTCGCCGCGCTGCTCACCGCCCGGGCGGGCGCCGCCGCGCCGGCCGGCGGCTACCTGCGCTCCGAGCAGTCCCTGATCACCGGTCACCCCCATCACCCCGCGCCCAAGGCGCGTGGCGGCGGACCGGCCGCCGGCTGGCTGCCCTACGCCCCCGAGGCGCACGCCCGCTTCCCGCTCGTCCTGCTGGGGCTGCGCGAGGACACGGTCGTCGAGGAGGGGGACGTCTCGGCACTGGACGCCCTCGGCACGGCCCCGCCGGGATACCGGCTGCTGCCCGCCCACCCCTGGCAGCTCGACCTGGCCGGGCCGCGGCTCGCGCCCGCCTTCGCCGACGGCCGGCTGGTCCGGCTCGGCACGACCGGCTTCGAGGCCTGGCCGACGGCCGCCGTGCGCACCGTGTACGCGCCCGAACGCGACCTGTGCCTGAAGTTCAGCCTGGACGTGCGCATCACCAACGACGTCCGCCGGCTGTGGCGGCACGACCTGCTGCGTCTGCGGCGGACCGACGCGGCCGCGACCCGCGCCTTCGAGGCGATCGGCGGCCCGGCGGCCTGGCTGAGCGACCGCGGCTACCGCACCGCCGCCTTCGCCTTCGAGGAACTCGCCGTGCTGGTCCGCGACGGCCTGGACGGCCACCTCGCACCCGGCGCGACACCGCTGCTCGCGGCGGGCCTCGTGGAGGGCTTCGACGGCAGTCCGCTCGACGCCGTCCGGGACCCGGGCGCCTGGTGGGAGGCGTATCTGCGCACGGTCGTACCGCCCGCACTCGCGGCCTTCGCCGAGCACGGCGTCGTCCTGGAGGCGCACCTGCAGAACACCCTGGTCGCGGTCGACGCCGACGGCATGCCCGTGCAGGCGCTGTTCCGGGACGCCGAGGGCGTCAAGCTGCTGTCGGACGTCGAGCGGGCGGCCGGCTGGGAGCGGCTGGTGTACTGCCTGGTCGTGAACCATCTGTGGGAGCTGGCCGGGGCTCTGGCCGAGCGGCGCGCCGGGTTCGACCCGTGGCCCGCCGTGCGGCGGGAGCTGGCCCGTCACGACCTCCCCGAGATCGCCGCACTCCTGGCCTCGCCGACCCTGCCCGGCAAGACCAACCTGCTGCTGCGGTGGACGGGCGCGGACGGGGCCGACGCCCGCTATCTTCCGCTGCCCAGCCCGCTGGCCCGTCCCTGCTCTGAACTAGGCTGACCGGTGTGCTGCGCGATGTGACTGCTGTCCGCTACGTGACCCCGCTGAGGTCGGGCGGCTCCGTGCCCGCGGTCGTCGAGGCCGACGACCTCGGCACCTACGTCGTGAAGTTCACCGGTTCCGCGCAGGGCCGCAAGGCGCTGGTCGCCGAGGTGATCGTGGGCGAGCTGGCCCGCGCCCTGGGCCTGCGGTTCCCCGAGCTGGTGTTCGTGCACTTCGACCCGGCCATCGCCGACGACGAGCCGCACCAGGAGGTCCGCGACCTGCACGGCGCGAGCGCGGGCCTCAACCTCGGCATGGACTTCCTGCCGGGCGCGAAGGACTTCACCCCCGAGATCGCCGGCGAGTTCCCGGTGGATCCGCTGGAGGCCGGCCGGATCGTCTGGCTCGACGCCCTCACCGTGAACGTGGACCGCACGGTCCACAGCTCGAACCTGATGCTCTGGCCCACGTTCGGGACCGTGCCCCCGCGGCTGTGGCTGATCGACCACGGCGCGGCCCTCGTCTTCCACCACCGCTGGGACACGTCCGCACCCGGGAAGTCCTACGACTTCCGGCACCACGCGCTGGGCAGGTACGCGCCCGACGTGCGGGCGGCCGACGCGGAGCTGGCCGGCCGGGTGACGCTCGACCTGCTCCGGGAGATCACCGCGGCCGTCCCGGACGCGTGGCTGGCCGGCGGCGAGGAGGGCTTCGCGAGCCCGGACGCCGTCCGTGAGGCGTACGTCGGCTACCTCCACGCGCGCGTGCGCTCCTCGGCGGCCTGGCTGCCCACGGACTTCCCCGACCGGGACGAGCTCGCCGCCGAGGAGGCCGTCCGGGCGGCGAGGACACGGCGAGGACGGCCGGACTGGCTCAAGCGGGTCCCCGACCTGCACGGCAAGCCGGCCGCGGAACAGGATTGGTCGGTGCACCTGGGATGAGCGACCCGCGGCGCGTCGAGATCGAGTACTGCACCCGGTGCCGCTGGCTGCCGCGCGCCGCCTGGCTGGCGCAGGAACTGCTCACCACGTTCGAGACCGAACTGAGCGAGCTGTCCCTGAAGCCGGGCACCGGCGGCGTCTTCGTCGTCCGCGTGGGCGACGAGGTGGTCTGGGACCGGCGCGAGCAGGGCTTCCCCGAACCCACGGCCGTGAAGCAGGCCGTACGCGACCGAGTGGCCCCGGGGAAGTCGCTGGGCCACTCGGACCGGCCTGCCTCCTGACACCGCCGGGGTTCAGCCCCTGAGCTGCTCGTAGGCCGGCAGGGTGAGGAAGTCCGCGTAGGCCTCGTCGAGGGCGACGGTCAGCAGCAGGTCATGGGCCTGCTGCCAGTGGCCGGCCGCGAAGGCCTCCTCGCCGATCTCCTCGCGGATCGCGGCCAGTTCCTCCGTGGCGACCTTGCGGGCCAGCTCCGGCGTGGCCTTCAGGGCGCCGCCCTCGTGCTCGAACTCGACGCCGGCGTTGATCCACTGCCAGATCTGCGAGCGGGAGATCTCGGCGGTGGCCGCGTCCTCCATGAGGTTGAAGATGGCGACCGCGCCCAGGCCGCGCAGCCAGGCCTCGATGTACCGGATGCCCACCTGCACGGCGTTGACCAGGCCCGGGTAGGTCGGCCGGGCCTTCAGGGAGTCGACGGCGATCAGGTCGGCAGCCTCGACGCGGACGTCCTCGCGCAGGCGGTCCTTCTGGTGCGGTCTGTCGCCGAGGACCTTGTCGAAGGACTCCATGGCGATGGGCACCAGGTCGGGGTGGGCCACCCAGGAGCCGTCGAAGCCGTCGGCCGCCTCGCGGTCCTTGTCGGCGCGGACCTTCTCGAAGGCCACCTTGTTGACCTCCGCGTCCCGGCGGGAGGGGATGAAGGCCGCCATGCCGCCGATGGCGTGCGCGCCGCGCTTGTGGCAGGTGCGCACGAGCAGTTCGGTGTAGGCGCGCATGAACGGGGCGGTCATGGTGACCGCGTTGCGGTCCGGGAGGACGAACCTCGGCCCGCCGTCGCGGAAGTTCTTCACGATGGAGAACAGGTAGTCCCACCGGCCGGCGTTCAACCCGGAGGCGTGGTCGCGGAGTTCGTAGAGGATCTCCTCCATCTCGTACGCGGCCGTGATCGTCTCGATGAGAACGGTGGCGCGGACGGTGCCCTGCGGGATGCCGAGGTGGTCCTGCGCGAAGACGAACACGTCGTTCCAGAGGCGGGCCTCCAGGTGCGACTCGGTCTTCGGGAGGTAGAAGTAGGGGCCCTTGCCGAGGTCGAGCAGGCGCCGCGCGTTGTGGAAGAAGTACAGGCCGAAGTCGACGAGGGCGCCCGGGACCGCGACGCCGTCCGCGTCGGTGAGGTGGCGCTCGTTCAGGTGCCAGCCGCGCGGCCGCATGACGACGGTGGCGAGCTCGCCGTCGTCCTTGAGGGCGTACGACTTGCCGGACCCCGGGTCGGTGAAGTCGATGCTGCGGGTGTAGGCGTCGGACAGGTTGAGCTGACCGAGGACCACGTTCTCCCAGGTCGGCGCCGAGGCGTCCTCGAAGTCGGCGAGCCAGACGCGGGCGCCCGAGTTGAGCGCGTTGATCGTCATCTTGCGGTCGGTCGGGCCGGTGATCTCGACCCGGCGGTCCTCCAGGGCCGCGGGGGCCGGGGCGACCCGCCAGGAGTCGTCCGCGCGGATCGCGGCGGTCTCGGGGAGGAAGTCCAGCGTGCAGGTGCGGGCGATCTCGGCGCGCCGCTTCGCGCGCCGGGCGAGCAGCTCGTCACGGCGCGGGGTGAACCGCCGGTGCAGCTCGGCCACGAAGGCGAGCGCCTCCTCGGTGAGGACCTCCTGCTGCCGCGGCAGGGGCTCGGCGTCGACGGTGGCCAGCGGGGACGGCGCTGGTGCGGACATGAGCGGTCACTTCCTTCAGCGGTGGCACCGGGTGCCAGGCGAACCGGTTACGGCGAGCAGGGCCCCCTGGTGGGACCGCATCCTTCTGATCAGTGGATACTAGTTTCCTCATGGTGGAAGTTCAATGGTTTGTTGATGTCGAGATTCCGCGGATGGAGGCAAGGTCGCTCGCGGGTGGCGCTCAGTGCCAGGACGCTCACTCCAGGTACGTGAGATCGTCGGGCGTGTCGATGTCGAACGGCCGCGCCACGTCCGCGCACTCGACGAGCGTGACCGCCTCCGCGTGCTCCCGCAGATAGGCGCGCGCACCCCGGTCGCCGGTCGCGGTCGCCGCGACTCCCGCCCAGTGGGCGGCCCCGAGCAGGACGGGATGACCGCGCACGCCGTCGTAGGCGGCCGAGACGAGGGAGGACGCGTCGACCCGGGCGGCCAAAACCCGGCCCACCGCCTCCGGTCCGATGCCGGGCTGGTCGACGAGGCAGACCAGCGCGGCCCGCGCCCCCGTCCCCGCGAGCGACCCGAGCCCGGCCCGCAGGGACGTGCCCATGCCCTGCTCCCACTGCGGGTTCGTCACGATCACGCACCCGTCGAGCCGCGCCCGTTCCCGCACGAGGTCGGCCGCGGCGCCCAGCACCACGTGCACGCGCGCGCAGCCCGCCGCGCGCAGCACTCCCACCGCGTGCTCCACCAGCGGCCGCCCCCGGTGTGCGAGCAGCGCCTTGGGCCGCCCCCCGAGCCGTCGCCCCCCGCCCGCGGCGAGCAGCAGCCCGACGACCTGGTCCCCGCGCCGCTCTTCCTTGTCCGTCATGCCTCCTGCATACCTGACGGGGCGTCGACCACGCGGTCCGCCCGGGCTGAATTTCGGTACGCGCTGTGGCGCGCCGGGCGCCGGGTGGCGTTTACTGACCCGCGCGTCCTTCGGCGTCGGGCCCGTCAGGGGGCGCGGGGCGGGAAGGCGCGGGCGTCCACGCGCGCACGCGGGCGCGTGAGGGGGGAGAGCTGTGCTGCGGAGCTCGGAGCGAAGGGCAGTGACCGGCGGCGGCGAGGATCAGCGGGTGGCGCGGCTGCGGACCGCGGTGTCCCGGCTGCGCCGCGAACTCGCCGCGCACCCGGCCGAGTTCCCCGACCGGGTGGTCGCCGAGGACGAACTCGCCGCACTGGCCGCGATGACGGCCCACGGCGTCCCGGAGGTCCTCCGGTTACGGCGCTCGCTGCTGGTGATCGCGGGCGCCATCGGCTCGATGAGCGCACTGCGCCGAGGCCTGGTGGACGTCCGCGCGGCGGTGGACCTGTTCGGAGAGCCGCCTCGGCGCTGAGGGCGGGCCGTGGGGCGACGGTCGAAGGCCGATCGAGGGCCGATCGAGGGCCGGTCGAGGGCGGATCGAGTGCCAGGGGGCCCGATGGCCGGCGGACGGTCCGCTACGGGGTCTGTGCTCCCGAGCCCGGGTTGGCCAGGGCCTGGGACAGTTCCACCGCCACCTGCTGCAGCACCGGCACGATCCTCTCCGTCGCCGACTCCGTGACCCGGCCCGCCGGACCGGAGATGGAGACGGCCGCGGCGGTGGGGGAGTCGGGCACCGACACCGCCAGGCAGCGGACGCCGATCTCCTGCTCGTTGTCGTCGATCGCGTACCCGGCCTGGCGCACCTCCGCGAGCGCGGCGAGGAAGCCGTCGGGGGTGGTGATGGTCTTGTCCGTCGCCGCGGGCATGCCGGTGCGGGCGAGCAGTGCGCGCACCTCGTGGTCCGGGAAGCCCGCGAGGAGGGCCTTGCCGACGCCGGTGGAGTGCGGCAGGACGCGGCGGCCGACCTCGGTGAACATCCGCATCGAGTGCTTGGACGGCACCTGCGCCACGTACACGATCTCGTCCCCGTCGAGCAGCGCCATGTTCGCCGTCTCGCTGGTCTCCTCGACCAGGCGCGCCAGGTAGGGGCGGGCCCAGGTGCCCAGCAGCCGGGCCGCCGACTCGCCGAGCCGGATCAGCCGGGGGCCGAGCGCGTAGCGGCGGTTGGGCTGCTGGCGGACGTATCCGCAGACCACCAGGGTGCGCATCAGGCGGTGGATGGTGGGCAGCGGAAGCCCGCTGCTCGCGGACAACTCGCTCAGGCCGACCTCGCCGCCCGCGTCCGCCATCCGTTCCAGCAGGTCGAAGGCGCGCTCGAGGGACTGGACCCCTCCGCCGGCGGACCTGGCGGAGTCGGTGGTGCTGGCGCTGGACGTCGGCACGGCGCGTTCCTTTCGAAACTGGCGGGAAGGGCTGAAGCCTACCCGTGGGTCGGTCGACTCCTCGCTGGTGCGGGGCTGCTTTCTGTCTGTCGGAATGCTAATTCCGCTTCATGAAAACGTCTACGGTGGCGGCGTCGGGCGCCCTGGAGGCAGTGTGCCCTTGACGGCGCGGGGGCGGGAGTGAAGACTCCTTCAACAGAACGTTGAATTCCATCGTGGGGAGTCGACGGCGGCAGAGAGGGGCCCGGGTGTCCGAGATCGAACTGGTGCTGCGCTCGACGCGCGTCGTCACCGTCGAGGGGACCCGCCCCGCCGCGGTCGCGGTCGCCGGGGGCACGATCCTGGCCGTCCTGCCCCACCACGCGCCGGTCCCCGAGGGCGCCCGGCTGGAGGACCTCGGCGACGACGTCCTGCTGCCCGGCCTGGTCGATACTCATGTCCACGTCAACGACCCGGGCCGCACGCACTGGGAAGGCTTCTGGACCGCCACCCGCGCGGCGGCGGCCGGGGGCATCACCACCCTGGTCGACATGCCCCTCAACTCGCTCCCGCCGACCACGACGGTCGACCACCTCCGCGTCAAGCAGCGGGTCGCCGCCGACAAGGCGCACATCGACGTCGGCTTCTGGGGCGGCGCGCTGCCCGACAACGTCAAGGACCTTCGCCCGCTGCACGACAGCGGCGTCTTCGGCTTCAAGGCGTTCCTCTCGCCCTCGGGCGTGGAGGAGTTCCCGCACCTCGACCAGGACGGGCTCGCCCGCTCCCTCGCCGAGATCGCCGGATTCGACGGCCTGCTGATCGTGCACGCCGAGGACCCGCACCACCTGGCCGCCGCCCCGCAGCAGGCCGGTCCCCGCTACGCGGACTTCCTGGCCAGCCGCCCGCGCCACGCCGAGGACACCGCGATCGCCCAGCTCATCGACCAGGCCCGGCGGCTGAACGCGCGCGTCCACGTGCTGCACCTGTCCTCCGCCGACGCGCTGCCGCTGATCGCCGCCGCCAAGGCCGACGGCGTCCGCGTCACCGTCGAGACCTGCCCGCACTACCTCACCCTCACGGCCGAGGAGGTGCCGGACGGCGCCAGCGAGTTCAAGTGCTGCCCGCCCATCCGCGAGGCGGCCAACCAGGACCTGCTCTGGCAGGCCCTCGCCGACGGCACGATCGACTGCGTGGTCACCGACCACTCCCCGTCGACGGCCGACCTCAAGACGGCCGACTTCGCCACGGCGTGGGGCGGCATCTCGGGCCTCCAGCTCAGCCTCGCGGCCGTCTGGACCGAGGCGCGCAGGCGCGGTCACCCTCTGGAGGACGTCGTGCGCTGGATGTCGGCGCACACCGCCGCCCTGGCCGGCCTCTCCCGCAAGGGCGCCATCGAGGCGGGCCGCGACGCCGACTTCGCCGTCCTCGCCCCCGACGAGTCCTTCACCGTCGACCCGGCCGCCCTGCAGCACCGCAACCCGGTCACGGCGTACGCCGGCCGGACCCTGTACGGCGTCGTCAAGTCCACCTGGCTGCGCGGCGAACGCATCGTCGCCGACGGCGAGTTCACCGCACCGAAGGGCCGTCTCCTCACCCGCACCCCCTGACGTCGCGCACCGCGACGCCCCCACCGGTACCCGCCCCGGCCGACCTCCGAAAGGCAGACCTGATCACCGTGACGGCGATACAGAGCTTCACCGGCGACGCGAACCCCTACGGCGGCGGCGACCCGTACGCGGACTACCGCACCGCCGACTTCCCCTTCACCCGGCACACCGACCTCGCCGACCGGCGGCTCGGCGCCGCGGTCGTGGCCGCCAACGACGAGTTCTTCGCCCAGCGGGAGAACCTGCTGCTGCCCGGACCCGCCGCGTTCGACCCGGAGCACTTCGGACACAAGGGCAAGATCATGGACGGCTGGGAGACGCGCCGCAGGCGCGGTGTCGACGCCGACCACCCGTGGCCCGCCCCCGAGGACCACGACTGGGCGCTCGTCCGCCTCGGCGCGCCCGGAGTGATCCGCGGCATCGTCGTCGACACGGCCCACTTCCGCGGCAACTACCCGCAGGCGGTGTCGATCGAGGGCGCACGGGTGCCCGGCTCCCCGTCCCCGCAGGACCTCCTCGGCGACGACGTGAAGTGGACGACCCTGGTCGCGCGCACGCCCGTCGGCGGTCACGCGGCGAACGGGTTCCCGGTGACGGTGGAGCAGTGCTTCACCCACCTGCGGGTCAACCAGCACCCCGACGGGGGCATCGCCCGGCTGCGCGTGCACGGCGAGATCGTCCCCGACCCCGAGTGGCTGGCGGTCCTCGGCGCCTTCGACGTCGTCGCCCTGGAGAACGGCGGCCGGGTCGAGGACGCGTCGAACCTCTTCTACTCGCCGGCGTCCCACACCATCCAGCCGGGCCGCTCCCACAAGATGGACGACGGCTGGGAGACCCGTCGCCGCCGCGACCAGGGCAACGACTGGATCCGCTACCGGCTGACGGCCCAGGCCCGGATCCGCGCGCTGGAGATCGACACGGCGTACCTGAAGGGCAACAGCGCCGGCTGGGCGTCGGTGTCGGTCCGGGACGGCGAGGACGGCGCGTGGACGCAGATCCTGCCGCGCACCCGCCTGCAGCCCGACACCAATCACCGCTTCGTCCTGCCGGCCCCCGCCGTCGGCACCCACGCGCGCCTGGACATCTACCCCGACGGCGGCGTCTCGCGGCTGCGCCTGTTCGGCTCCCTCACCGAGGCGGGCACGGCGGCCCTGACCGCCCGCCACCAGGAGCTGGGCCACTGAACCGGCCGCCACCACCGTGACCGCCCGTCCGGCGGACCACGCCCCGGGCCCGCGCCCGCGCCCCGGGCCCGCGCACCGGGCCCGCGCCCGCGCACCGGGCCCGGGGTCGCGCGGCGGCGGCCGTTCGGCCCTCAGGCCGCGTGGCCGCCGTCGACGGCGAACTCGGCCCCGGTGACATAGGCGGCGTCCGCCAGGTGGGCGACCGTGGCCGCCACCTCCTCGGGCGTGCCGAAGCGGCCCAGCGCGGTCATCGACGCCTGGCCGGCCGCGTGGGGGCCGTCCGCCGGATTCATGTCCGTGTCGGTCGGGCCGGGGTGGACCAGGTTCGCGGTGATGCCGCGCGGCCCCAGCTCCCTGGCGAGTGCCTTGGTCAGCCCCACCAGGGCCGCCTTGCTCATCGCGTACAGGACGCCGCCGGGCCCGGGCACCCGCTGGGTCATGCAGGTGCCGATGGTGATGATCCTGCCGCCCCGGGTCATCCGCCCGGCGGCCGCCTGCGAGGCCAGGAACACCCCGCGCACGTTCACGGCCAGCACCCGGTCGACGTCGGCCAGGGCGAGCCGCTCCAGCGGGCCCAGGACGCCGACGCCCGCGTTGTTCACCAGCACGTCGAGGCCGCCCAGCGCCAGCGCCGCGCGCTCCACCGCCCCCGCCGCCTCCACGGGGTCCGCCGCGTCCGCGCGCAGCGCGTGCGCCCGGCGTCCCAGAGCCCGCACGGCCCGCACGACGTCCTCGGCCGCCTCCGCGCCGTTCACGTAGGTCACCGCCACGTCCGCGCCCTCCCGGGCGAGCCGCAGGGCCGTCGCCGCCCCGATGCCGCGGCTGCCGCCGGTCACCAGGGCCGCCCTGCCGCGCAACGGGCCGTGGACCGTCGTCGCGGAGCCGTCGGCCTTCAGGGTTTCGTCCTGTGTCATGGGCGCGTCCTTCGTCATGGGTCCGTCCTGCGTCGTCGATGCGTCGGTCATGGGTCCATCCCAGCGCCCGGGGGCCCGGAGCACCGGCGGCGAACGGACGTCGCGCTCACGCAGCACGCGGCCGGCACGAGCGGAACTCTTTCCTCCGCCTCCCGCGTTCTTCCGGTGTGACCCTTCAGCAAGAGATCGTCGGCAACGCCATGCAGATGGCCGTCGTCAGCCTCCGGGCCGGTCAGACGGTGTACTGCGAGGCCGGGAAGTTCCTGTTCAAGACGGTGAACGTGACCATGGAGACCCGCCTGGGCGGCCCCTCGGGCGGCGGCGGTCAGCGGCCGCAGGGCGGCGGCGCCCCGAGCGGCGGCATGGGCGGCATGCTGCGCCAGGCGATGGGCACGGCCATGCAGGTCGGTCAGCGCGCCCTGGCCGGCGAGTCGCTGGCGTTCCAGTACTTCACCGCCCAGGGCGGCGAGGGCACCGTCGGCTTCGCGGGCGTGCTCCCCGGCGAGATGCGGGCGCTGGAGCTCGACGGCACGCGCGCGTGGTTCGCCGAGAAGGACGCCTTCGTGGCCGCCGAGTCCACCGTCGACTTCGGCATCGCCTTCCAGGGCGGCCGCACCGGCATGAAGGGCGGCGAGGGCTTCGTCCTGGAGAAGTTCACCGGCCACGGCACGGTGATCATCGCCGGCGCCGGCAACTTCATCGATCTGGACCCGGCCGACTTCGGCGGCCGCATCGAGGTCGACACCGGCTGCGTGGTCGCCTTCGAGGAGGGCATCCGCTACGGCGTCCAGCGCGTCGGCGGCCTCAACCGCCAGGGGATCATGAACGCGGTGTTCGGCGGCGAGGGCCTGTCGCTGGCGACCCTGGAGGGCAGCGGCCGCGTCATCCTGCAGTCCCTCACCATCGAGAGCCTCGCCAACGCGCTGAGGAAGGCGCAGGGCGGCGACAAGCAGGGGCCGACGGGCGGGCTGTTCTCCACCGACGCGGGGTGACCCGACGAGGCGCGGCCGCCGGCGCCGCCCGTGGCGAGGTCATCGCGGACGACGCCGGCGCCGCCCTCAGCCGCGCGTCACGTCCCTGACGAACACGATCCCGTCGTGCGCCGCCAGGTGGGCCGGATCGAGAGGGGCGTAGCCGAACCAGGACGAGACGCGGGCGGCGGGCCGCGGGTCGGCGAGCGAGGCGGCCAGCCGGGACGCGTCGAACAGACAGCGGTCCCGCGGGAGCGCGTACAGGAGGCCTTCGACGGTGTCCGGGGGCGGCGCCTCCACGCCTCGGTGCCGGAGCGTGCCCACAGCGGTCGCCAGGACGGCGTACTCCTCACCCAGCCGGGCGCTCACCAGCGCGCCGGCGCTCCACCACTCCACCGGCCCCTGCCACATCCGCATCGAGCTCTTCCAGCGCTGCAGGTGGGCGTTGTGGGCGTGGACGAGGACCGGGCCCCGGGCGGCGAGGGCCAGCAGGTTGTCGGCCATCATCGCGTCGCGCAGCGCGCACAGCCGGGTCATCCTGGCCGCGGACCCGTCGGCCATCGCGTGGTGATAGCGCAGCAGGCCGGTCGCGGTGCGCCCGTACAGGCGCGCCCGCTCCCAGTCGTCCCGCGAGGTCGCCGCGATCAGCTGTGGCGTCCGCGCGTCGAGCAGCGCCGCCAACTCGTCGGCGATCAGGCGCAGCCGGCCGGCCTCGGCCGACCGTCCCGTGGACCGGGACGGGTCCGTCATCGCGGCGGGGTCGGTCCAGCGGTCGTCGGGGCCGAGCAGGCGGTCGAGCGTCTGTGCGGTGCAGGGCAGCAGGTCCGTGTCCACCAGGGCCGCCAGGCGACCGTGCAGCGCGGTGAGGGCCTGTCGGGGGCTCGCGGCGTGGGTGATCTCCAGCGGGCCGTCGAACCCGGCGAAGCGCAGCTGCTCGGACGTGGGCCGGCCGTCGTTGAACTCCCGCATCCAGCGGACCAGTTCACGGTTGGCCGCGGAGGCGCCCAGCCCGAGGTCGGGGTGGCTGAACCCGTGCTCCATGACCTCGTCGAGCGGGCCCGTGCCCGAGGTGACCCAGTCGTCCACGACGAGACCCTTCAGACAGTCGCTCTCGATCGCGATGGTCCGATAGCCCTCCTCCTCGACGAGCCGGCAAAAGACGTCGTTGCGCACGCCGAGCAGCGTCTCCTCGCCATGGGTCGGCTCACCCAGGGCGAGCAGCCGCGGCCGCGCCGGGAGCAGTCCCATGACGGCGGCGGGATGCAGGGGCCGGGCGATGTCCTCGATGTCGGTGACCATGTGTCGCCACGCTATCGTTGAAGACTCGGTGGAAACTTTCACGCGATATCGGCAGGTCGATGAGGTCAGAGCTTCAAACCCGGGTGCGGCTCAGGCCGATCGACCTGGCGCGCGGGCACGGTCTGTCCACCCAGGCCGTCAGGAACTACGAGGACGCCGGCATCCTCCCGGCCGCGGATCGCACGCCCCACGGCTATCGCGCCTACACCCCGCTGCACGCGGGGGCGCTGCGCGCGTTCCTGGCCCTCGTCCCCGGCCACGGCCACCGCACGGCCGCGGCGATCATGCGAGCGGTCAACGAGGGCGCCGTGGACGAGGCGTTGCACCTCGTGGACGAGAGCCACGTCCGGCTCCGTGACGACCGGCGGACCCTGGAGGCGGTGGAGCGGGCCCTGCGCGACCCGGACGCGGCCGCCGGGCCCGGGGCCGACGCCCGGTCGGGGCCGGCCGGCAGGTTCATCGGGCGGCTGGCGGCGGAGCTGGGGGTCCGGGCGGCGACCCTGCGCGCCTGGGAGCGCGCGGGGCTGGTGCGACCGCACCGCGACGCACGGACCGGCTACCGGGTCTACGACGAGGCCGACGTCCGGGACGCCCGGCTGGCCCATCAGCTCAGGCGGGGCGGCTACCTGCTGGAGCAGATCGCCCCGCTGATCGCCCGGGTCCGGGAGGCCGACGGGACCGAGCCGCTGGAGGCCGCCCTGCTCGACTGGCGGGCCCGCGTGTCCGCCCTCGGCCGGGCGATGCTGTCCGGGGCGGCCGAACTGGAGGCGTACCTGCGTGAGCGCGACCGAGACCGCGGACGGGAAGCGGGGACCGCGGCCGAGCGCGGATGAGCCGCGCGCGCCGCCCGGCGGAGACGAGGGGCGCGAATCAGCGACTCCCGCCCGCTGTGGGGGCGCGGGGGCGCGGCGGCGCGGTGGCCTCCGGGTCCGGTCGTGCGGCGGTGCGGGGGCGCGGGAGCGCGACGGCCTCCGGGTCCGGTCGGCGGTGCGGGGGCCGGTGGTCGTCCCGGGCCGGAGGTCGGCCGCGTTGCGACTTCGGTCGATCGTCGTGGTCCTTCGGTAGGCGATCGCGTCCACGGGGAGGTGACGCGATCGTGCCCTGCGTAGATTTGTCGACCATGAGGGCAGACGACGAGGCGGACCGTCGTGCCCGGCCGGCCGGGGCGGGCGCTCACCCCGCCGTCGACGTCGCCGGGATCTGCGCGAGAGCGACCGCTCTGCGTTCTCGCCGGGACACCTCGCACGCCTCCGCGATCCGCAGGGCGTGCAGGGCCTCGCGGCCGTCGCAGGGATTGGGGCGCGTGCCCCTGACGACGTCCACGAAGGCGTTCAGCTCCGCCTCGTACGCGGGTCCGAAACGCTCCAGGAACCCGGACCAGGGCTTGTCCGCGGCCGGCGGGCCGGTGGGCTCGGTGGACGCGATCGGCGTGCGGTCGTCCAGGCCCACGACGATCTGGTCGAGCTCCCCGGCCAGCTCCATGCGGACGTCGTAGCCCGCGCCGTTCAGCCGGGTCGCCGTCGCCGTGGCGAGCGCGCCGTCGTCGAGGGTGAGGAGCACGGCCGCCGTGTCGACGTCGCCCGCCTCGCGGAACATCGCGGGCCCGGCGTCGGACCCGGCGGCGTACACGTCGACCACCTCGCGCCCGGTCACCCAGCGCAGGCAGTCGAAGTCGTGGATGAGCGCGTCCCGGTAGATCCCGCCGGACACCGGCAGCCAGGCGGCCGGGGGCGCCGACTCGTCGGACGTCAGCGCCCGGATCGTGTGCAGCCGTCCGAGCCGGCCCGAGCGCACCGCCTCCCGGGCGCCGGTGTACCCCGCGTCGAAGCGACGCTGGAACCCCATCTGAAGGATCGTTCCGGCGGCCTCGACCTCGGCGATCGCCTGTACGGTCCCCGCCAGGTCGAGGGCGATCGGCTTCTCGCAGAAGACCGGCAGGCCCGAGCGTGCTGCCCGACCGATCAGTTCGGCGTGGGCCGAGGTCGCCGTCGTGATCACCACGGCGTCCACGCCCCAGCGGAAGATCTCGTCCACTCCGGGCGCGGCCGTCTCGCCCAGCCGCAGTGCGAGCTCCTGGGCCCGCGCGTGGTCCGCGTCCGTCAGGATGAGGGATCCGACCTCACGGTGACGGCTGAGTGTGTTCGCATGAATGGTGCCGATGCGGCCCGTCCCGATGACCCCGATGCGCATGAGACAAAAGTGAGGCGCGGGGCGCGCGCTGTCAATGCGTATGTCCGGACAACCGAACTACACGACTTCCCGTCAACCGGTCGCGGAGCTACGCTCGGGCCGTGCCGAAACCAGAAGTGAACCCGACCGTGCGGCTGGAACTGCGTGTGGACCGAACCTCTCCGGTGCCGTTGTACTTCCAGCTCGCGCAGCAGCTGGAGGCCGCGATCGAGCACGGATCGCTCACTCCCGGCAGTCTGCTGGGCAACGAGATCGAGCTGGCGGCACGGCTCGGGCTGTCCCGGCCGACCGTCCGCCAGGCGATCCAGTCGCTCGTCGACAAGGGCCTGCTGGTGCGCCGCCGGGGCGTCGGCACGCAGGTCGTGCACAGCCAGGTCAAACGGCCGCTGGAGCTGAGCAGCCTCTACGACGACCTGGAGGCGGCCGGGCAACGGCCCGCGACGACGGTCCTGGTCAACACCGTGGTGCAGGCGTCCGCCGAGATCGCGGCGGCGCTCGCGGTGGCCGAGGGCAGCGACGTCCACCGGGTGGAGCGGCTGCGGCTGGCGCACGGCGAGCCGATGGCCTATCTGTGCAACCACCTGCCGTCCGGGTTGCTCGACCTGGACACCGACCAGCTGCAGACGACCGGGTTGTACCGCCTGATGCGGGCCGCCGGGATCACCCTGCACAGCGCCCGGCAGTCGATCGGCGCGCGCGCCGCCACCACCGCCGAGGCCGAGCGGCTCGCCGAGGACGAGGGCGCCCCGTTGCTGACCATGCAGCGCACGACCTTCGACGACACGGGCCGCGCGGTCGAGTTCGGCGACCACATCTACCGCCCGACCCGCTACTCCTTCGAGTTCCAGCTGCTCGTGCGCCCCTGAGGCCGCGTACGGCTGCCGGGGCCTCGACCTCTGAGGCGGGCCGCGTACGGCTGTCGGGGCCTCGACCTCTGAGGCGGGCCGCGTACGGCTGCCGGGGCCTCGACCTCTGAGGCGGGCCGCGTACGGCTGACGGGGACCTCGACCCCTGAGCGCACGGCCCCGCACGCCACCGCACGCCTCCGCACGCCCCCGCACATCTCTTCGACCCGCCCTCATGGTCGTATTGTCCTGACAATGTGACCGGATGTCCGGACAAGGTGAGGGATGGGCGCTCCCCGGCCGCGGGGTGCGTGATCCACGTGTTCGATACTGGGGCGTTTGCGTCCGGTGAGCGGTCACCGGACGTGCGCGGACGACGGAACACGGCAAGACGGCAAGAAGGGCACGGCCTCGTGGCACGATTTCGGACCCGGGCAGGGATCGCGTTGGCGGGGGCACTCGTCGTGTCCCTGACCGGATGCAGCGCGACGGGCGGCAAGCGCGCGGAGGACGCCCGAGAGGCGGCGGCCGCCCAGGGCGGGGCGGTGGTGAACACCCCCCGCTGGACGTTCGCGATGATCACGCACTCCGGGGACGGCGACACGTTCTGGGACATCGTGCAGAGCGGCGCCGAGCAGGCGGCCCGCAAGGACAACATCGACTTCCTCTACTCCCACGACGACGAGGGGCAGCAGCAGGCCCAGCTCGTCGACGCGGCGGTCGACAAGAAGGTCGACGCCCTCATCGTCACGCTGGCCAAGCCCGCCGCGATGAAGGCCGCGCTCGCCCGCGCCGCGAAGGCCGGCATCCCGGTGATCACGGTGAACTCGGGCTCGGCCGAGTCCAAGGCGTTCGGCGCGCTCGCCCACATCGGCCAGGACGAGACGATCGCCGGCCGGGCCGTCGGCGAGGAGCTGAACGAGCGGGGCCGCAAGAAGGCGCTCTGCGTCCTGCACGAGCAGGGCAACGTCGGCCACGAACAGCGCTGCGCGGGCGTCGCGAAGACGTTCGCCGGACGCGTCGAGAACCTCTACGCCAACGGCGCCGACATGCCCGACGTGCAGTCCGCGATCGAGGCCAAGCTCCAGGCCGACCCTTCGATCGACGCGGTCGTCACCCTGGGCGCGCCGTACGCCGACGCCGCCGTGCAGGCCGGGCGGGGTGCGGGCAGCAAGGCGGAGATCGACACCTTCGACCTCGACGCCAAGGTCGCCGCGGGACTGCAGAAGGGCGACCTCGGCTTCGCCGTCGACCAGCAGCCGTACCTCCAGGGCTACCAGGCGGTGGACCTGCTGTGGCTGTACAAGTACAACAGCGACGTCCTCGGCGGCGGCGAGCCGGTGCTGACCGGCCCGCAGATCGTCACCAAGGACCAGGCGGCGGCGCTGGCGGCGTACACCGAGCGGGGCACCCGATGAGCGCGCTCTCCGGCTCCACGGTTGATGAAAGGTTTCTTCAGGTCTCGCCGCTGCGCAGACTGGCGACTCGCCCGGAACTGGGCTCCGTCGTGGGCGCGATCGCGGTCTTCGTCTTCTTCGCCCTGGCCGCCGACGGCTTCCTGCGCGCCGGCAGCCTCGGCACCGTCGCCTACGCGTCCTCGACCATCGGCATCATGGCCGTCCCGGTCGCGCTGCTGATGATCGGCGGCGAGTTCGACCTCTCGGCCGGCGTCCTGGTCACGTCCTCGGCGCTGGTCTCGTCGATGTTCAGCTACCAGGCGACGGCGAACGTCTGGGTGGGCGTCGGGGTGTCCCTGCTCGTCACCCTCGCCGTCGGCGCCTTCAACGGCCTCGTGCTCACCCGCACGAAGCTCCCCAGCTTCATCGTCACCCTGGGCACCTTCCTGATGCTCACCGGCATGAACCTCGGCCTCACCAAACTCGTCGACGGCACGGTGTCGACGAAGACCGTCGCCGACATGGAGGGCTTCCCCTCCGCGCACGACGTGTTCGCCTCGACCCTGACGATCGGCGGGCTCGACCTCAAGATCACCGTCCTGTGGTGGCTCGCCCTGGTCGCGCTCGCCTCCTGGATCCTGCTGCGCACCCGCGCCGGCAACTGGATCTTCGCGGTGGGCGGCGACAAGGACGCGGCCCGCGCGGTCGGCGTCCCCGTCACCAGGACGACCGTCGGTCTCTACATGGGCGTCGCCCTCGGCGCCTGGATCTCGGGCCAGCACCTGCTCTTCTCCTACGACGTCGTCCAGTCCGGCGAGGGCGTCGGCAACGAGCTGATCTACATCATCGCGGCCGTCATCGGCGGCTGCCTGATCACCGGCGGCTACGGCAGTGCCGTCGGCTCGGCGGTCGGCGCGCTCATCTTCGGCATGACGAGCAAGGGCATCGTCTACGCCGAGTGGAACCCGGACTGGTTCAAGTTCTTCCTGGGAGCGATGCTGCTCCTCGCGACCCTGCTCAACGCCTGGGTCCGCAAGCGCGCGGAGGCCACGAAGTGACGCTCGTCGAGCTGACCGACGTCAGCAAGCGATACGGCGCCGCCCGGGCCCTCGAAGGGGTCTCCCTGGAGGTCCACGCGGGCGCGGTCACCTGCGTGCTCGGCGACAACGGCGCGGGCAAGTCGACCCTGATCAAGATCATCGCCGGGCTGCACCAGCATGACGACGGCGTCCTGCGCCTCGACGGCGAGGAGACGAGACTGTCGTCCCCGCGCGAGGCCCTCGACCGGGGCATCGCCACCGTCCACCAGAACCTGGCGGTCGTCCCGCTGATGCCGGTGTGGCGCAACTTCTTCCTGGGCTCGGAACCCAGGAAGGGTGCCGGCCCCTTCAAACGCCTCGACGTCGACCTCATGCGCCGCACCACCCGCGCGGAACTCCTGCGCATGGGCATCGACCTGCGCGACGTCGACCAGCCCATCGGCACCCTCTCGGGCGGCGAACGCCAGTGTGTGGCGATCGCGCGGGCGGTGTACTTCGGCGCGAAGGTCCTCGTCCTGGACGAACCCACGGCGGCCCTCGGCGTCAAGCAGTCCGGCATGGTCCTGAAGTACGTGGCGGCGGCCCGGGACCAGGGCCTCGGCGTCGTGCTGATCACCCACAACCCCCACCACGCCCATCTGGTGGGGGACACCTTCGTGCTCCTGAAGAGGGGCAGGATGACCGGGACCCGCACGCGGGACTCCATCACCCTGGACGAACTGACGCGGGAGATGGCGGGCGCCGACGAGCTCGACGACCTGCGCCACGAGCTGGAGCGCACCGAATAGGCCGCTTTCCCCTGCCGGCGCCGGTCCGCGATCAGGCCCCGGCAGACGGCAGCGGCGCCGGCGTGGGCCGGGCCCGGTGGACGGCGGCGGCGTCGGCGTGGGCCGGGCACTCGCGACGGGGGCGGCGCGCGCGTGGGCTTCGTCGCCCGGGCGCCGCCCCGCTCGGCACCCGGCACCCGGGTGAGGCAGAATCGGCGGCGATGAGCACCTACGGCAACTTCAGCGCCCCCATCGGCTCCCGCCGCGCCCCCGCACTCCGCACGGTGGGCACGAGGGAGCGCCGTTCGCACCTCACCGCGCCCCGTGTGCCGACCGTCGGCATCGACATCGGCGGCACGAAGGTGATGGCGGGCGTGGTCGACGCCGACGGCAACATCCTGGAGAAGATCCGCACGGAGACCCCGGACAAGTCCAAGAGCCCGAAGGTCGTCGAGGACACCATCGCCGAACTCGTCCTGGACCTGTCCGACCGGCACGACGTGCACGCCGTGGGCATCGGCGCGGCCGGCTGGGTCGACGCCGACCGCAACCGCGTCCTGTTCGCGCCCCACCTGTCCTGGCGCAACGAGCCGCTGCGCGACCGGCTCTCCGGCCGGCTGTCGGTGCCCGTCCTGGTGGACAACGACGCCAACACCGCCGCCTGGGCGGAATGGCGCTTCGGCGCCGGCCGCGGCGAGGACCACCTCGTCATGATCACGCTCGGCACCGGCATCGGCGGCGCCATCCTGGAGGACGGCCAGGTCAAGCGCGGCAAGTACGGTGTCGCCGGCGAGTTCGGCCATATGCAGGTCGTGCCCGGCGGCCACCGCTGCCCGTGCGGCAACCGCGGCTGCTGGGAGCAGTACAGCTCCGGCAACGCGCTGGTCAGGGAGGCCCGCGAACTGGCCGCCGCCGACTCCCCGGTGGCGTACGGCATCATCGAGCACGTCAAGGGCAACATCGGGGACATCACCGGCCCGATGATCACCGAGCTGGCCCGTGAGGGCGACGCCATGTGCATCGAGCTGCTGCAGGACATCGGACAGTGGCTCGGCGTCGGCATCGCCAACCTGGCCGCCGCCCTCGACCCGTCCTGCTTCGTGATCGGCGGCGGCGTCTCGGCCGCCGACGACCTGCTGATCAGCCCCGCGCGCGACGCCTTCAAGCGCCAGCTCACCGGCCGCGGCTACCGCCCCGAGGCCCGGATCGTGCGCGCACAGCTCGGACCCGAGGCCGGCATGGTCGGGGCCGCCGACCTGGCCCGGCTGGTCGCCCGCCGGTTCCGGCGCGCCAAGCGCCGCCGCGTGGAGCGCTTCGAGCGCTTCGAACGGTTCACGGAGGCGGCCCGCCGTACCCAGGACACCGCCTGACCGCCCTGCCGCCCCGCCCCGGCGCCGGCCTGACCGCCGCACCGCCCCGCACCACCTCGGACGTCGCATGACACCCTCGCTGCCCCGCCAGGCCGCGTCCCCGGACGAGCCCACCCGCCCACCGGAGGACCGACGGCACGTGATCCGCCGCAGGGCGCTCACCCTGCTGATCATCGTGCTGCTCATCGGCGTCCCCGCCGGCTACCTGGTGATCTCCGCCAACCAGAGCCGCGACAGCGGCAAGGACAAGGAGGCCAAGTACTCGGCGACCGGCCTCACCGAGGGCTGGCCGTCGAACGTCCAGCGCCGGCTGTACCAGGTGCCGATCCCGCACCCGTCGAACCAGGTCGCCTACTACGAGACGAACAACTGGAAGACCAGCCGTCTCTACGTGCAGTTCCAGACCACCCACCTCGGTCTGGACCAGTTCCTCAAGGACATCGGCCTGAGCCGGGCCGACCTGAAGAAGGGCGACATCGCCATCAGCGCCCGCGACCAGCAGATCATCGGCTGGAAGTTCGCCGGCCCCGGCTCCCGCCCCGGCGACTACTTCGGCCTCGTCCTGCAGCAGAGGAACCCCGACCCGACGCTGGACGTGGTGGTGAACACGGGCAACGCCACCTACCCCTTCGTGTACGTGGTCTCGCGCACCGTCCCCTGACCGGACGCCACCGGTCCGCCCGCGCTCCCCGGGAACGACTCCCGCACCGGCCCCCCGACCGGTCCGGCCGGGCTCGTGTCCGATCGGCTGCGGCCGGCCGCCGGGGCCGATTGTCAGAGGCCGCCCGTAGAGTCGAAGACGACTGATCCGGCACACCGGCGGGAGGTGGACACCAGGCATGAGCGCCCTGCTCGACGGCACGGCTCCGGCGGAGCCCGGCTCCGCCTGCGTGCGGCTCGCCGCCGTCTTCCTGCCCGCGCCGCTGCCGCGCGAGGGCCGCGTCGCGTTCTGGGACCCGGCGGACGGCGCGCTGCCCGACACCGCGGACGCGGAGCGCACGGAACTCACCGTCGTCCGCCGCCACGGCTCCTCGATCCGCCGTCACCTGACGTCCGCCCTGTCCCTGCCCCTCGACACGGCCCTCCCGCTGCTCGTGCGCGCCCGCCACGACCCCGCCGCCCACCCGGCGACCGCCTGCTGGGGCGCGGCCGCGCTGCACGCGCTGCGGCTCACCGCGCGCGGCCGTCTGCTGCCCGGCCTGACGCCCGCCGGACACGACGCCTGGAGGTCCGGCCCGCTCGACCCGGAGGACGTCGCCCACCTGCGCGCGGTCGCCGCCGCGCTCCCGGCCGAAGGCCACGCCGTGCCGCTCCCCGGCGCCGGCGCCCTGCGGCTGCCGCAGCCCGAGGCCCTGATGCGGTCCTTCCTGGACGCCGTCGCGGACACCCTGCCCCGCACCCCCGCCGCACCCCACGCCTGCGGCAGGCCGTTCGCCGACCGACGGCCCCAGCGCCTGCCGGGCGCACACGACTGGGCCGCCGAGGTCGCCGCCGGCATGGACGCCGGCGTGCGGATCTCGCTGCGCCTCGACCTGTCCGCGTACGACGTGTTCGACGTCGTCGACGACAGCGGGCGCACGCGCGGCGCGGGCGCCGCGATCGTCCAGGTCCACAGCCTCGCCGACCCCACTCTGGTGACCGACGCGGCGGCCCTGTGGGCGGGCGCGGCCGACGCGGCCTTCGGCGCGCGCGCCCGGGTAGACGCGGCCCTCGCCGTCCGGCGCGCGGCCCGCGTCTGGCCGCCGCTCGCCCGGCTCGCCGACCAGGACGCGCCGGACGTCCTCGCCCTGTCCGAGGACGAACTGGGCGATCTGCTCGGGCCGGCGGCCACCCGGCTCGCCGCGGCCGGGGTCGCCGTGCACTGGCCGAGGGACCTGGCGCAGGACCTCAGCGCGGCCGCCGTGGTGCGGCCCGCGCCCGGCTCGTCGACCGACGGCACCGGCTTCTTCGAGAGCGAGGACCTGCTCCAGTTCCGCTGGCAGCTGGCGCTCGGCGGCGATCCGCTCAGCGAGGCCGAGATGGACACCCTGGCGGAGGCCCACCGCCCGGTCGTCCGGCTCCGCGACCAGTGGGTCCTGGTGGATCCGGCGCTGGTGCGCAAGGCCCGCAAGCGCGAACTGGGCCTGCTGGACCCGGTGGACGCCCTGTCCGTCGCCCTCACCGGCACCGCCGAGGTCGACGGCGAGAGCGTCGAGGCCGTCCCGGTCGGCGCCCTGGCGGCCCTGCGCGACCGCCTCACCACCGGGGTGCGCCCGGCCGAACCGCCCGCCGGGCTGCACGCCACCCTCCGCGACTACCAACTGCGCGGCCTGGCCTGGCTCGACCTCATGACCTCCCTCGGCCTCGGCGGCTGCCTCGCCGACGACATGGGCCTCGGCAAGACGATCACCGTCATCGCCCTGCATCTGAAGGGGGCCCGTGCCGAGCCGACCCTGGTGGTGTGCCCGGCCTCCCTGCTGGGCAACTGGCAGCGCGAGATCAACCGCTTCGCGCCCGGCGTCCCCGTCCGCCGCTTCCACGGACCCGACCGCAGCCTGGCGGACCTGTCGGGCGGCTTCGTGCTCACCACGTACGGCACGATGCGCTCGGCGGCCCCGGCCCTGGCCGGCCGGCCCTGGGGCATGGTCGTCGCGGACGAGGCCCAGCACGTCAAGAACCCCTTCTCGGCCACCGCGAAGGCGCTGCGCACCATCGCGACGCCCGCGCGCGTGGCCCTGACCGGGACCCCGGTGGAGAACAACCTCTCCGAACTGTGGGCCCTGCTCGACTGGACGACGCCGGGACTCCTCGGCCCCCTGAAGTCCTTCCGCGCCCGGCACGCCCGAGCGGTCGAGAACGGCGAGGACGACCAGGCCGTGGAGCGCCTGGCCCGGCTGGTGCGCCCGTTCCTGCTGCGCCGCAAGAAGTCCGACCCCGGCATCGTGCCCGAACTGCCGCCCAAGACCGAGACGGACCACCCGGTGCCGCTCACCCGCGAACAGGCGGCGCTGTACGAGGCGGTCGTGCGCGAGTCCCTGCTGGCGATCGAGACGGCGGACGGCATCGCCCGGCGCGGCCTGGTGCTGAAGCTCCTGGGCGCACTGAAGCAGATCTGCGACCACCCCGCGCTCTACCTCAAGGAGGCCGACGCCCCGGTCGGCGACGCGCTGGCGGCCCGCTCCGGCAAACTCGCCCTGCTGGACGAACTGCTGGACACCCTCCTCGCGGAGGACGGCTCGGCACTCGTCTTCACGCAGTACGTCGGCATGGCCCGTCTGATCACCGCTCACCTCGCCGCCCGGGCGGTCCCGGTCGACCTGCTGCACGGCGGCACCCCGGTACCGGAACGGGAACGGATGGTGGACCGCTTCCAGGCCGGCGCGACCCCGGTCCTCGTCCTCTCCCTGAAAGCCGCCGGCACCGGCCTCAACCTCACCCGCGCGGGCCATGTCGTGCACTTCGACCGCTGGTGGAACCCCGCGGTGGAGGAACAGGCCACGGACCGCGCCTACCGCATCGGCCAGACCCAGCCGGTCCAGGTCCACCGCCTGATCACCGAGGGCACGGTCGAGGACCGCATCGCCGAGATGCTGCAGGCCAAGCGCGCACTGGCCGACGCGATCCTCGGCTCCGGCGAGTCGGCCCTCACCGAGCTCACGGACCGTGAACTGTCCGACCTGGTCAGGCTGCGGGGGGAGGCGTGATGACGGAACGGGAGGGCGAGCGACGCGATACCGAGACCGAAACGGGGACGGAAGAGGGCGACGAGACCGTCACGGGCGGAGAACTCGTGGGCGGGGCCGACACGGGCGGAGTGCGCGACGAGCACGGGTCCAGCCCGGCCGACGAGGTACGCCGGGCACTGAGGGAGGCCCGGGAACGCCGACAGGATCCACCGCCGAGCCGACCGGTGAAGCGGGACCAGACACAGGAGCGGACACAGGACCAGACACAGGAGCGGACGCTGAAGCGGCAGTCGCCGTGGACGTCGCCGACGGGGGAAGGGAATTCCGAGCCGTCGCAGGTCCGGCAGCCGGACGACGCTGCCCACCAGACGGCACAGGGGCCGTCGTCGGCGACTGCGGGGGCGCGCACCGACCAGCCGTCGGAAGGCGCCGCACCCAGGCCGGCCGACGCGGCCCGCGCGGCCCTGCGGCGCACGCCGAACCCCGCTCCCGCACCGGCCGCGTCTCCCTCGGTGCCGCCCACGCCCTCCGCCGAGGAGGCTCCCCGGGCCGCCGACGCCCGCGGCTCGGCCCCCGCCGCGCCGGAGGTCACCGCACCGGCGCCGGACAGCCCGCCCACGCCGTCTGTTGCGCACGACCCGGCCGGGCCGCGTCCCGGGGACGTCGCCCGTGAGGCTCTGCGCGCGGCCCGGGCGCAGGCGCGGCGGAGTTCGGCGGAGACGGGTGAGCGAGCCGACCGCGAGGCCGAGCGCAAGGGCCCGCGAAGCCGTCCCCGTCCCCGTCCTGGCGCCGAACCCCGACTGCCGGGGGACCGACTCCCGGGGCGTACCGCCGATCCGGTCGCCGGCGAACGCGCGCGCGCGGTGAGGGACATGCTCGCGGGCGCGTTCCGCATGCCGTCCGACGGGGCGGCCGGTCACGAGACCGGGACCGAGACCGGCGGCGGGACCGACGGCCGGGCGGATACCGGGACCGTGACCGGCGGCGGGACCGACGGCCGGACGGATACCGGGACCGAGACCGGCGGCGGGACCGACGGCCGGACGGATACCGGGACCAGGAGCAGGACCGGGACCGACACCACTGATGGACCCCCCTCGACGTCGACGGAGGCCTCGCCGCCGGCCACCGACCTGTACACCGCCTCCCGGGTGCCCGGACCGCCCGGACCGCCCGAACCGACCGCGCCGTTGCCGGCGACGGACGCGAAAACGCGCCCTCAGACCGCGGATCCGCGTGCGGACGATCTCGCGCCCGCGCCCGCGCCCGCACCAGTGCCCGTGTCTGCTGCCGCTGCCGCTGCCGCTGCCGCGTCCACGTCCGCTCCCGACACCGAGCCGTCCGCGGCTTCGCCCGCCGCCGGGGCAGGCGCGCCGGTCCGCGCCGCCGAGCCGCCGCGTGCGCCCCGCTCCATGGCCGCCCCCTCCCGGGACGGCGACCACCGCCGCACCTTCCCCCCGTTCCCGCCCCGCGCCGGCGGCTCCTTCGCCGAGACCTGGTGGGGGAACGCCTGGGTCACCGCGCTCGAAGAGGGCGCCCTGGACGTCAAGCGGCTGGTTCGCGGGCGCGGTTACGCCGAGCAGGGAAACGTGGACGCGATCACGGTCACCCCCGGACTGGTGCTGGCGTACGTGCAGGGCAGCCGCCCCCGGCCCTACCGGGTGCAGGTCCGGCTGCGCACCCTGGGCGGCGAGGACTGGGATCGCTTCCTGGACGCCGCCGTCGAGCGCCCCGGCCACATCGCTGCGCTGCTCGACAAGGAGATGCCCGAGTCCCTCGCCGACTGCGGGGTGCCGCTGCTGCCCGGTCCCGGCGACCTGGAACCGCAGTGCAGCTGCCCCGACCGCGGCCACCCCTGCAAGCACGCGGCCGCCCTCTGCTACCAGACCGCGCGGCTCCTCGACGCGGACCCCTTCGTGCTGCTCCTGCTGCGCGGCCGGGGCGAGCGGGAGGTGCTCGACGCGCTGTCCCGCCGCAACGCCGTCCGCGCGGCCCGCGCCGCCCAGGAACAGGAGCAGCGACCGGAGCCGCTGACGGGCGTCCGGGCCGCCGAAGCCCTCGCCGAGCGTCGGCTGCCCCCGCTCCCCGCCCCGCTGCCGCCGCCCGCGCATCCCGAGCAGCCCCCAACCTACCCGTCCGCCCCGAACGGCCCCGACTCCTTCGCGCTGGACCACCTCGCGACGGACGCGGCGGCCCGTGCGCACGCCCTGCTGACCACCGGCCGTGACGAGATCGGCGCACTGACCCTCTGGCAGGACGCCGTACGCCTCGCCGCTTCCCGCCCCGGTTCCGGGCTCACCGCCGCCACCCGCGCCCTGTACGCCTCGCTCGCCTCCGCCGCCGGCCGCACCCCCTCCGAGCTGGCGCGCGCGGTGGCCGCCTGGCGGCAGGGCGGGCCGGACGGACTGACCGTCCTTCAGGAGTCCTGGGATCCGCCGGCCGGCCGCTTCGACCGGGCCCGTCCGCTGCTCCTCGCCGCCGATCTCCCCGCCTTCCGTCCGCGCCGCAACCACCTCACTCACCCACGCGGTCATGTGCAGCTCCGCTACGGGCAGGACGGGCTGTGGTACGCGTACGAGTCGGAACCGGGCCGGGACGACTGGTGGCCGCGCGGCACCCCCGACTACGACCCGGTGGGCGCGCTCACGGGCCTGGGCGGCTCGGACGATCTCTGATCCCCGCCGCACACCGCTCGCTGTGTGCGGCGCGCGGCCCATCCCGTGCCGCACACAGCACACAGCACCCAGCACGGCACCCGGGTCTCACCCGTCCGTCGAATGGCCGAAAGGCGCGTGTGCCCCCACCGGAGACCAGGGGTGGGGGGAGTGTCGTCCTCCTGGCCGCCTCCGAGGAACCGGGGCCCGTCAAGCGAGGGCGGCGAGGAGATCACCGTGCTCGACCGCGCCCGCCGCATCGTCGACCTCGTCGGCTCCGTCACGCGCATCCGGTTCGTCGAGCGCCCGGTCGACGACCCCACGCGTCCCCGGCCCGACACCCGGCTCGCGCGAGAGCGGCTCGGCCGGCGGCCGCGCGTCGGGTGGGACGAGGGCCTGGAACGGACGATCCACTGGTTCACCCGTTCGGCGGCAGCCTGAACCGACGCGTCGTGCTCCCGGCCGGCAGCGCGGAAACGACGCCCCGGCCCGGTCCGGCGCACCGCATCCGGCCGCCCGCGCGACGGAGCCGCCATGACGCCGCAGGCGTGCCGGAGGGGGTCGCCGGGCGGCGCCAGCGGTTGCCCGGGGGCCGGCTGTCTCCAAGTGTGTGAGGCAGCGGCACCCCAGGCACCCGCAGCTCGGGCGGCACCTCATCCTCAGGGAAGGAGCTCCATCCCATGCGCATCCTCGGCGTCAACGCCCTCTTCCACGACCCGGCCGCCGCCCTGGTCATCGACGGCCACACCGTCGCGGCCGCCGAGGAGGAGCGGTTCAGCCGACGAAAACACGGCAAACGGCCCGTGCCGTTCTCCGCCTGGGAACTGCCCGAGCTCTCCGCCCGCTGGTGTCTGGACCACGCGGGCGTGCGGCCGGAGGAGCTCGACGCGGTCGCCTACTCGTTCGATCCCGGGCTCGCCCGGCCCGCCCGCGACATGGGACTGGACGACCCCTGGGACCCCCTGCGGCTGGACTACGCGCGCCGCGCCCCCGAGTTCCTTGCCGAGGCCCTGCCCGGCCTCGACCCCGGCCGGGTGGTCTTCGTCCCCCACCACGTCGCGCACGCCGCCTCCGCCGGGCTCGCCTCGCCCCATCCCGACAGCGCGGTCCTCGTCCTCGACGGGCGCGGCGAGGCCGCCTCCCACCTGGCCGGCCGCTATCGCGACGGCAAGCTCGACGCCCTGGCCGCGCAGGCGCTGCCCGACTCCCTGGGCCTGCTCTACGAGGAGCTCACCGAGCACCTGGGCTTCCTGCGCAGCAGCGACGAGTACAAGGTGATGGCGCTGGCCTCCTACGGCAAGCCCCGCTTCCTGCCCCAGCTGCGGCAGCACGTCCACCCGACCGGCGACGGCGGCTTCCGCGCCCACGGCGTCGACTGGGCCGCCCTGTGCCCGCCCCGCCCGAAGGGCGAGGAGTGGACGCGCGAGCACGCCGACGTCGCCGCCAGCACCCAGGCGGTCCTCGAGGAGCTGCTGCTCGAACTGGTCCACTGGCTGCACGGCGAGGCCGGGGGCGAGGCCTTGACGATGGCCGGGGGCGTCGCCCTCAACTGCGTCGCGAACTCCAGGATCGCCGAGCGCGGCCCGTACCGGCACGTGTGGGTGCAGCCCGCGGCCGGTGACGCCGGCACCGCGCTGGGCGGAGCCCTTCACCTCGCGGAGAACCCGCGGGCGATGCCCGGCGCCGACCTCGGCCGCGGCTGGAGCGACGAGGAGCTGCGCGCCTGGCTCGACCAGGCCGCGATCCCCTACGACGAGCCCGACGACATCGCGGAGACGGTCGCCGAGGAACTGGCCCGGGACGGGATCGTCGCCTGGTTCCAGGGCCGCAGCGAGTACGGGCCGCGCGCCCTCGGACACCGCTCCCTGCTGGCCCACCCCGGCCGGGCGGAGAACCTGGAGCGGCTCAACCACGTCAAGGGCCGCGAGGAGTTCCGGCCCGTCGCGCCCATGGTCCTCGCCGACCGGGCCCACGAGCTGTTCACCGGACCGCTGCCGAGCCCGTACATGCTGTTCGTGCACGACGTGGCGGCGCAGTGGCGGGACCGCATCCCGGCCGTCGTGCACGTCGACGGGACCGCCCGCATCCAGACCGTCGACGAGCGGGAGGAGCCGCTGGTGGCGCGCATGCTGCGCGGCTTCGAGCGGCGCACCGGACTGCCCGTGGTCGTCAACACCAGCCTGAACACCGCCGGCCGGCCCATGGTGGACGACCCGCGCGACGCCCTGGAGTGCTTCGGCTCCGCGCCCGTGGACCTGCTGGCGATCGGGCCGTACGCGGTGCGCCGGGGGAGGGCGTTCGCATGACCGGCACGGACCCGGCCTACGCCGTCGTGATCCCCACGCTCGTCCGCGACACCCTCACGGACTGCCTGGCCGCGCTCGCCGCCGCGACCGGGCCGAGGCCGCAGGAGATCGTCCTCGTGGACGACCGCCCCGGCTCCGGCCCCGGTTCGCTGGAGCGCCCGCTGAGCGTCCTCGGCGACCTGCGCGAGCGCACGACGGTCCTGCGGAGCGGGGGACGCGGCCCGGCGGCCGCCCGCAACACCGGCTGGCGCGCGGTCGCCGCGCCCTGGGCGGCCTTCCTCGACGACGACGTCCAGGTCGGCCCGCACTGGTGTGAGCAACTGGCGACGGATCTGGCCGACGCGTCCCCCGACACCGCCGGCGTGCAGGGCGTCATCGAGGTCCCGCTGCCCGCCGGACGCCGCCCCACCGACTGGGAGCGGGGGACCGCCTCTCTCGCGCGGGCCCGGTGGATCACGGCCGACATGGCCTACCGCACGGAGGCGCTGAAGCAGGTCGCCGGCTTCGACGAACGCTTCCCCCGGGCCTTCCGCGAGGACGCGGACATCGCGCTGCGGATCCTGGACGCCGGGTGGCGCGTCCGGCAGGGCGGCCGCACCACCCGGCACCCCGTGCGGCCGGCCGGCCGCTGGGCGTCCCTGCGCGCCCAGCGCGGCAACGCCGATGACGCCCTGATGCGGTACCTGCACGGTCCCGAGTGGTGGGAGCGGGCGGCCGCGCCGCGCGGACGCCTGCCCGGCCACGCGGCGATCACCGCGGCCGGCGCAGCCGCGTGCGCCCTCGCGCTCGCCGGACGCCGCCGGGCCGCGGCCGCCGCGGCGTTCGGCTGGGCGGCCGGGACCGCGGAGTTCGCGTGGGCGCGCATCGCCCCGGGACCGCGCACCCGGGACGAGGTGACGGCCATGCTCGTGACCAGCGCGCTGATCCCGCCCGCGGCGACCTGGCACCGGCTGAGCGGGCTGCGGCGTCACCGCGGCGTCCCCGCCTGGCGGCAGGTGGCGTCATGAGGCCCGTCACAGCCGTCCTGTTCGACCGCGACGGCACCCTCGTCCACGACGTCCCCTACAACGGCGACCCCGACCTGGTCCGCCCCGTGGACGGCGCCCGCGAGGCACTCGGCCTGCTGCGCTCGCGCGCGATCCGCACCGCGGTCGTCAGCAACCAGTCCGGCATCGCGCGCGGGCTGCTCACCGTCGCCGACGTGCGCCGCGTCAACCGGCGTGTCGACGAGCTCCTCGGACCGTTCGACGTGTGGGCGGTGTGCCCGCACGGGCCCGACGACGGCTGTCACTGCCGCAAGCCCGAGCCCGGCCTCGTCCTGTGGGCGGCCGGCCGGCTGTGCGCCGATCCCGCCGACTGCGTCGTCATCGGCGACATCGGCGCGGACGTCGAGGCGGCGAGCCGGGCGGGCGCGCACGGCATCCTCGTGCCCACCCCGCAGACGCGGCCGCACGAGACGGCGGGCGCGGACCACGTGGCGCCGGACCTGCTGACCGCCGTGCGCGCGGTGCTGACCGGGCCGCCGCGCGGCGCCGTCCTGGCCGACGAACGGCCCCTCAAGGACGCCTACGGCACCGGCGGGGGGCCGCGGTGAAAGCCCTCGTCGCCCGCCTCGACAGCTTCGGTGACGTGCTCCTCGCCGGCCCCGCCGTCCGTGCCGTCGCCGCCCGCGCCGACACCGTGACCCTGCTGGTCGGACCCCGCGGCGCGGCCGCCGCCCGTCTGCTGCCCGGCGTGGACGACGTCCTGGTCTGGGACGCGCCCTGGGTGGGCCTCGACCCGCCGCCCGTCGGCCGCGGCGAGGTCGAGCTGCTCGTCGACACGATCGACGCCGACATCGCCGTCATCCTGACCTCCTTCCACCAGTCCCCGCTGCCCACCGCGCTGCTGCTGCGCCTGGCCGGGGTGGGGCGCATCGCCGCGGACAGCGAGGACTACCCCGGCTCCCTCCTCGACGTGCGTCACCACCGCGCGCCGCACGCGCACGAGGCGCAGGCCGCGCTCGACCTCGCGGAGGCCGCGGGATTCCCCCGGCCCGACGACGGGCGGCTGCGGGTGCTGCCCCCGCCCGCCGCCACCGCGCTGACCGGCCCCGGACCGTACGTCGTGCTGCACCCGGGCGCGAGCGTCCCCGCCCGCGCCTGGAGCCGCGAGCGCAGCGCCGAGGCCGTGCGCGAACTGGCGGAGGCCGGACACCGGGTGGTGGTGACCGGCGGCCCCGACGAACGGGATCTGACCGCGTACGTCGCCGGCGGCCACGGCCTCGACCTCGGGGGCCGCACCGGCCCCGAGGAACTGGCCGGCGTGCTGGCCGGCGCCGACGCCGTCGTCACCGGCAACACCGGCCCCGCGCACCTCGCCGCCGCCGTCGGCGCCCCGGTCGTCTCCCTCTTCGCGCCGGTCGTGCCGGCCGAGCGCTGGCGGCCCTACGGCGTGCCGTACGTGCTGCTCGGCGACCAGCTGGCGCCCTGCGCGGACAGCAGGGCCCGCGCGTGCCCCGTGCCCGGCCACCCCTGCCTCGAATCGGTGACCGGCCACGACGTCGTGGCCGCGGTGGAGAAGCTGAGGGGACAGACATGAGGATCCTGCTCTGGCACGTGCACGGGTCGTGGACCACGGCCTTCGTGCAGGGGCCGCACACCTACGTCGTCCCGGTCACGCCGGACCGCGGACCCGACGGCCTGGGCCGGGCACGCACCTTCGACTGGCCCGACTCCGTCGTCGAGATCCCGTCGGAGCGGCTGCGGGAGCAGGACGTCGACCTCGTCGTCCTGCAACGCCCCCACGAACTCGCGCTCGTCGACCGGTGGCTGGGCCGCCGGCCGCCGCTGGTGTACCTGGAGCACAACGCCCCCGACGGCGACGTGCCCCGCACCCGCCACCCGGCCGCCGACGTCCCCGGGGTCACCCTCGTCCACGTCACCCACTTCAACCGGCTGATGTGGGACGCCGGCCCCGCCCCGACGACCGTCGTCGAGCACGGCGTCGTCGACCCCGGCCGGCTGTGGACCGGCGAGCTGCCCCGGGCCGCCGTCGTCGTCAACGAGCCGGTCCGGCGCGGCCGCACGGTGGGCGCCGACCTGCTGCCCGTGTTCGCGCGGGCCGCCCCGCTGGACGTCTTCGGCATGAAGACCGAAGGCCTCGCCGACCACCTCGGCATCCCCGCCGACCGCTGCCGCTCCCATGAACTCGTCCAGCGCGAGTTGCACACGGCGATGGCCCGGCGCCGCCTCTACCTCCACCCCGTCCGCTGGACCTCCCTGGGGCTGTCCCTGCTGGAGGCGATGCACCTCGGCATGCCGGTGGTGGCCCTCGCCACCACCGAGGCCACGGAGGCGGTGCCACCGGGCGCCGGAGTGGTCTCCAACCGCGTCGACGTGCTGACGCAAGCCGTGCGGGACTTCCTCGCCGACCCGCCGCACGCCCGCGCGGTCGGCGAGGCGGCCCGCGCCGCGGCCCTCGCCCGCTACGGACTGACCCGTTTCCTGGACGACTGGGAGCGGTTGCTGAAGGAGGTGGCCCGATGAGGATCGCCATGGTCTCCGAGCACGCCAGCCCGCTGGCGGCGCTGGGCGGCGTCGACGCCGGTGGTCAGAACGTGTACGTGGCGAGGCTCAGCGAGGAGCTGGCGCGCCGCGGCCACGACGTCACCGTCTACACCCGGCGTGACGGCGCCGCGCTGCCCGACCGCGTGGCCCTGCCCGGCGGCGCCGTCGTGGAGCACGTGCCGGCCGGACCGGCGGAACCGGTTCCCAAGGACGAGCTGTTCCCCCACATGTCCGCCTTCGGCGCGTACCTGGCTCGGGTCTGGGAGAGCGCGCCGCCGGACGCCGTGCACGCCCACTTCTGGATGTCCGGACTGGCCGCCCGGGCCGGGGCCCGGCCGCACGGCGTCCCGGTGGTGCAGACCTTCCACGCCCTGGGCGCCGTCAAGCGGCGCCACCAGGGCCACGAGGACACCAGCCCTCCCGAACGCCTGCGCGTGGAGCGGGAGCTCGGCCGCGGCTGCGCCCGGGTCCTGGCCACCTGCACCGACGAGGTCCTCGAACTGGCCGACATGGGCATCTCGCCCCGACGGGTGTCCGTGGTGCCGTGCGGCGTGGACGTGGACCACTTCCGCCCCCACGCGGCGGCCGCCGGCACTCCGCCGCGCCGGGAGCGGCGCCGCCTGCTGGCCTGCGGGCGGCTCGTCCGGCGCAAGGGCTACGACCAGGCGGTCCGGGCCCTCGCCCTGCTCCCCGACGCGGAACTCCTCGTGGCCGGAGGACCGCCGCCGGAACTGCTGGACGCCGAACCGGAGGCCCGACGGCTGCTGCGGCTGGCCGAGCGGGCCGGCGTCGCCGACCGCGTGCGGCTGCTCGGCGCCGTGGACCCGGCCCGGATGCCCGCGCTGATCGGCAGCGCGGACGCCGTGCTGTGCACCCCCACGTACGAGCCGTTCGGCATCGTGCCGCTGGAGGCGATGGCCTGCGGCGTGCCCGTCGTCGCCACCGACGTCGGCGGCCACCGTGACAGCGTCGCCGACTCGGTGACCGGCCGGCTGGTGCCGGTGGGCGACCCCGGGGCCACGGCCGAGGCGGTCGGCGAGCTGCTCGCCGACGAAGGGCGGCGGCACGCCATGGGCGCGGCCGGCCGCGAACGGGCGCTGGCCCGCTTCACCTGGCAGCGCGTGGCGGACGGCGTCGAAGAGGTCTACCAACGCGTCACGTCACGTGACGAGATCCCGTCGGAGGTGGCGTCATGAGCACCGAGGCATCCCCGGTCACCGGGCACTGCGACGAACTCCTCGACGCCCTCGGGGCGTTCCGGGCGTCGGCCCACATCACCGCACGCTGGGGCGAGGAACTGGCCGCCGTGCTCGGCGGCGGAGGCCGGCTGCTCGCCGCGGGCAACGGCGGCAGCGCGGCACAGGCCCAGCACCTGACCGCCGAACTCGTCGGCCGCTACCGCGACGACCGGCCCGCGTTCTCCGCGATCGCCCTGCACGCCGACACCTCCAGCACCACGGCCATCGCCAACGACTACGGCGTGGACGCGGTGTTCGCCCGCCAGGTGTGCGCCCACGGCCGCCCCGGCGACGTGCTGATGCTGCTGTCCACCAGCGGCGCCAGCGCCAACCTGCTGTCGGCCGCCGACGCGGGGCGCGCCGCCGGGCTGCGGGTGTGGGCGCTGACCGGGCCGGCGCCCAACCCCCTGCTGGCGGGCAGCGACGAGGCCCTGTGCGTGAGCGCCGGCTCCGCCGCGACCGTCCAGGAACTCCATCTGGTGGCGGTGCACATGGTGTGCGCCGCGTTCGACGCCGCCCTGGAACGGAAGGGGAGCTGACGTGTCCCGCAAGGCTCCGCTCGTGGTCGTCGGCGACGCGCTGCTGGACCGCGACCTGACCGGCACCGCCGAACGCCTCGCCCCCGACGCGCCCGTCCCCGTCGTCGCCGACTGCGTCCAGCGGACCCGGCCCGGCGGCGCCGCCCTCACCGCCTGCCTCGCCGCGCGCGACGGCCGCGAGGTCACCCTGATCACCGGCGTCGGCGACGACGGGGAAGCGAGCGAGGAACTGCGCCGGCTTCTCGCGTCCGAGATGCAGGTGATCGCGCTGCCGCTGACCGGAGCGCTGCCGGAGAAGACCCGCGTCCTGGCACAGGACAGCCCGGTGGTGCGCCTGGACCGCGGCACGGGCCGCGTCCGCGAGGCCACGGACCAGGCGCGCCGGGCGATCCGTTCGGCCCCCGCGGTGCTGGTCTCCGACTACGGGCGCGGCGCGGCGGACTCCCTCCGTGACGTCCTCGCCGAGCGGCCGCCGCTGGTCTGGGACCCGCACCCGCGCGGCGGACCGCCCGTGCCGGGCGCCCGGCTGGTCACCCCGGCCCGGTCCGAGGCACGCGCCCTCGCCGGCCTGGAGGGCGACGGGAACGCCCTGCGGGACACCGCGCGGGACGCCGCCGCACTCGTCCGGCGCTGGCGGGTCGCCGCCGTCGCGGTGACCCTGGGGCCGCACGGGGCCCTCCTGTCGTACGGGGACCATCCGCTGCTCGTGCCGGCCGCCACCGCCCACCACGGGGACGCCTGCGGCGCCGGCGACCGCTTCGCCGCCACGGCGGCCGGACTGCTGGCCGACGGAGCCCTGGTCGAGGAGGCCGTCGAGGCGGCCGTGGCCGCGGCGACCGAGTTCGTCGGCGCCGGCGGGGCGGGCGCGGTCGCCCGGGCGGCCACCGGGGTCGACGCCCCCACGGCGGCCCTCGCCGACGCCGTCGATCCCCACGACCTGGCCGCGCGGGTGCGCGCCGCGGGCGGCACGGTCGTCGCCGCGGGCGGCTGCTTCGACCTGTTGCACGCCGGGCACGTCGGACTGCTCCAGGCCGCCCGCCGGCTCGGCGACTGCCTGGTCGTGTGCGTCAACTCCGACGCCTCGGTACGGCGTCGCAAGGGCGACGACCGGCCCGTGAACCCGCTGCCCGACCGCGTCCGCGTGCTCGACGCGCTCGCCTGCGTCGACGCCGTCGCCGTATTCGACGAGGACACCCCCGAACAGCTGCTGGCCCGCCTGCGCCCCGACATCTGGGTGAAGGGCAGCGATTACTCCGGCGCCGACCTGCCCGAGGCGGCGCTGCTCCGGGAATGGGGCGGACAGGCGGTCCTGCTGCCCTACCTCGACGGCCGCTCCTCCACCGCGATCGTGAGCCGGGCCAGGAACCGGGCCCGGGCGGCGAAGGGGACGCGATGAGCACGCGCCCCCGGCTGCTCGTCCTGCGCGCCCTGGGACTCGGCGACCTCCTCGCCGCCGTCCCCGCGCTGCGCGCGCTGCGCCGGGCCTTCCCCCGGCACGAGCTGGTGCTGGCCGCCCCCGAGGAACTCGCCCCGGTGGCCGCGGCGACGGGAGCCGTGGACCGGCTGCTCCCCGCCTCCGCCCCCGGCCGCGCCGTACCGCCCCGCCTCGACTGGACCGGCCCGCCGCCCGACGTCGGCGTCGACCTGCACGGCAACGGCCCGCCCAGCCACCGGCTCGTGCAGTCCCTGCGACCGGGCGGGCTGCTGGCCTTCGCCCACCCCGACATGCCCGAGATCGACGGCCCGCCCTGGTGCGCCGAGGAACACGAACGGGACCGCTGGTGCCGCTTCCTCACGGCGTACGGCATCCCCGCCGACCCGACCGACCTGCGCCTGCCCCGCCCGCCGGACCCGTCCCCGGCCCCCGGCGCGATCGTCGTGCACCCCGGCGCCGGAGCGCCCTCGCGGTGCTGGCCCGTCGAGCGCTATGCGGCCGTGGCCGTCGAGCTGCGCGAGCGGGGCCACCGCGTCGTGGTCACCGGGGGAGCGGACGAGGGCGATCTGGTGGCCCGGCTGGCCAAGGAGGCCCGGCTGCCCGACACCGACGTGTTCGGCGGCGGCCTTCCGTTCGGCCGGCTCTGCGCGCTGGTCGCCGGCGCCCGCACGGTGGTCAGCGGCGACACCGGCATCGCCCACCTCGCCGTCGCCCACGCCACCGCCTCGGTCACCCTCTTCGGCCCCGTGCCGCCCAGTCGCTGGGGCCCGCCCGCACACCCCCGCCACCAGGTGCTCTGGCATCCCGGCCGGGACGGCGATCCGCACGGCCGCCGCACCGACCCGGCCCTGCTGCGCATCCGCACCGAAGACGTCCTGGAAGCCCTCGACCGACTCCCCGACCGGTCATGAACCGAGCCCGCGTCGGTGTCGTCATCGCCACCCGCGACCGCGCGCCCTCCCTCGCGCACACCCTGCGGCGCCTCCACGACCTCCCCGAGCGGCCGCCGGTCGTCGTCGACAACGCAGCGGACCTCGCCGCCGGCCGGTGGCTCACCTACGCCGATCACCTGACGGTCCATCACCATCCGTCGGTCGCCCGGGACGCCACGCTGCGCCGCGGCCACGGCATCCGCAACGCCCTGTGGTTCACCTGACTTCGCCGACCGGTCGGCCCCGCGCTGCGCCGTACCGTGCAGCCGGCCCGGACGGTCCCGCGCGACACGGTGTCCCCGCGGGCCTTCGCCGAGGCCGCCGCCGCGTTGCCGTGGGTGCCGCGCGAACGGCGGGTGCCGCCGCGGGAGACCGAATCCCGCCTACGGCCCGTGGAGGCGCCTCGACGTCGGTCGACCGCCCGCCGGTACACGGGCTGAGGGAGGCCGTCCCCAGGGCCCGCCCCGCCCGGGGAAGGGGCCGGCGACGCCCGTGGACGCCTGCCGCCCCGGTCCAGGACACCGGCCGGCCCGCCGCCGGGTCCGCGTGTCCCCGGCCGGCCGGGTCGCCCGTCACCCCGGGCGGCCGAGGATTCGGCGGGGTCGACCGCGGGTCCCGCGGGTACTCGCAGGGCGGTCGCCGAACCGGCGTCCGGGACGCGGCCGTCCGCGCGCGTCCGCACGAGCAGCGAGGGAGCCGGACCATGGGACGCCGAGGGTCGCCGACACGCGAGGGCCGGGCCGCGCGCCTGCGGGAGATCGCCGCGGACGTGTACGGCTGGGACACCCTGCTGCCGGAGCAGCTCACGGCCATGCAATGGGTGCTGGACGGCGAGGACGCCCTCGTCGTCATGCCGACCGGGTCCGGCAAGTCCGCCGTCTACCAGGTCTGCGGCCTGATGCTGTCCGGACCGGTCGTGGTGGTGTCGCCTTTGCTGGCCCTGCAGCGGGACCAGATAGCCGGCCTGCCGGACGGCGGCCGCGGCCCCCCCCCCGGCCCCCGCAACAACCACCACCGAGGGGCGCACACCGACGCCCCCAGGGACATTAGAATATAAACAAAAACCAACCCCCCAA
>NZ_JBHVYK010000029.1:0-1753 GCF_042880855.1 Streptomyces sp. NPDC058291 | reverse complement strand
CGTCGGCTGCGTCATTTGTGTATAAGAGACTGCGCCTGTGCTGGCCCGGCCGCGGGACCAGATCGCCGGCCTGCCGGCCGGCGAGGGCGCCCCCGGCGCCGTCGCCGTCAACTCCGACCTCGGAGCGGCGCAGACGGAGGCCGCCTGGGAGGCGGTGCACCGGGGCGAGGCCCGGTTCGTGTACCTGTCGCCGGAACAACTGGCCAAGGACGAGGTGGTGGAACGGCTGGCCGAGGCGCGTCCCGCCCTGTTCGTCGTCGACGAGGCCCAGTGCGTGTCCTCGTGGGGCCATGACTTCCGCCCCGACTACCTGCGCCTGGAACAGGCGGTGCGCCGCCTGGGGCGACCACCGGTGCTGGCCATGACCGCGACCGCCGCGGCGCCGGTGCGCAGGGAGATCGCCGAGCGGCTGGGCATGCAGCGGCCGCGGCTGATGGTGACCGGCTTCGACCGGCCGAACATCAGGCTCGAAGCCCGCCGCTTCGTGGACGAGGGCGACCGTCGCCGAGCCGTGCTGGAACGGGCCGCCGCCGAACCCAAGCCGGGCATCGTCTACGCCGCCACCCGCAAGGACACCGAGTTCTACGCCGGGGAACTGGCCGGCCTGGGACTGGCCGCCGAGAGCTACCACGCCGGACTGCGCGCCTCCGAACGCGCCCGGATCCACGACGCCTTCCTGTCCGGCGCGGCCGACGTCGTGGTCGCGACCTCGGCGTTCGGCATGGGCATCGACAAGGAGGACGTACGGTTCGTCCTGCACGCCTCGCTGCCGGGTTCCCTGGACGCCTACCACCAGGAGATCGGCCGCTGCGGCAGGGACGGGCGTGCGGCCCTCGCCGTGCTGCACCACCGGTCCGAGGACACCGGCATGCAGACCTACTTCGCCGGCCGCACCGCCGGCCGCGGCACCCTCGCCGAGGTGGCCGAAGCGGTCCATGAACACCGCCGGGACCCCGTCGGCCTGGAGGAGCTGCGGCAGGAGACGGGCTTGTCCAGGAACCGGGTCACCGCGGCGGTGAACCTGCTGGAGGAGGCCGACGCCGTCACCACCGGCGAGGACGGCGAGGTGCGTCCGGCCCCCGGCGTGTCGCCGGACCGGGCGACGGAGCGGGCCGCGCGAACCGCGCAGGCGCACCGCCGGAGCGACCGCTCACGCGTCGACATGGCCCGGGCGTACGCCGAGACGACCGGCTGCAGGCGCGACTTCCTGCTCGGCTACTTCGGCGAGGAGTACACGGCGCCGTGCGGGAACTGCGACCGGTGCGAGGAGGACCCGGAGAACGGCCGCGAGGAGCAGCCCGCCCACCCGGCCGCGGCCGCCTATCCCGTGGGCGCCGAGGTACGGCACGAGCAGTGGGGCGACGGCACGGTGCTCAGCGGACACGGGGACCGCATCACCGTTCTCTTCGACCACGCCGGCTACCGCACGCTGTCCCTCGAAACGCTGGCCGCCCGGGACGACCTGCTCACGGTGGCGCGCCGGCCGGGCGAGGGCCGCGCGGCGACGTGAGCGCGGCGCGGACGCGGCGCGGACGGGGCGGGGACCGCTCGGCGGGGCGGGCCCGGTCGCCGACGAACTGCGGAGCGCAGACGGCGCATCGCGCCACGGGGCCGCGGCCCCGGTGAGGTCGACGACGGCGGCTGGGGCTTCGGCGGCGAGGTCCTGACCGCCGCCGTGCTCAACGGCGACGCCTGACCCCCGTCCCCGGTGGGGCCCCGAGGTGGGGTCCCACAGGGCGGGGGTGGCCCCCAC
>NZ_JBHVYK010000028.1:76845-87205 GCF_042880855.1 Streptomyces sp. NPDC058291 | reverse complement strand
GGCCCGGCGACCACGCGGTCGCCGGGCCCCTGTGCGTTCGTTCGCCTACAGAGCGCCGAAGCCCACCTTGCGCGGGGCGGGCTCGCCCAGCTCGACGTAGGCCAGACGGTCGGCCGGAACCAGGACCTTGCGGCCGTGCTGGTCCACGAGGCTGAGCAGCTGTGACTTCCCGGCCAGGGCCTCTGCCACCACGCGCTCGACCTCCTCGGGAGTCTGACCGCTCTCCAGAACGATCTCGCGAGGCGCGTGCAGCACGCCGATCTTGACCTCCACGGCTATGTCCCTCCGACGGTCACGAGGTGCGCGGGCGTCCGCGCCGTACGCTGCACACATTAGCCCGGTGAGGGGACGTACACGGCGCGGCCCTGCACGCCAGGAGCGAACAGCGGGCGGGAACAAACGGCCGACCGCCCTTCGCGGTCAGTGCTGATCGGTTCCGTGCAGCGGGAAACCGGCGATGCCCCGCCAGGCCAGCGAGGCCAGCAACTGGACCGCCTGGTCGCGCGGGACGCTGCGGTCGCTGTGCAGCCAGGAACGGGCCACGACCTGGGCGAGGCCCCCCAGGCCGGAGGCGAGCAGCATCGACTCCGCACGCGAGAGACCGGTGTCCTCGGCGATGACCTCGCAGATCGCCTCGGCGCACTCGGTGGTGACCTTGTCGACCCGCTCGCGCACCGCCGGCTCGTTCGTCAGGTCCGACTCGAACACCAGGCGGAACGCGCCGCCGTCGTCCTCCACGTACGCGAAGTACGCGTCCATGGTGGCCCGGACGCGCTGCTTGTTGTCGGTCGTCGAGGCGAGGGCGCCGCGCACGGCCTGGATGAGCGACTCGCAGTGCTGGTCCAGCAGGGCCAGGTAGAGGTCGAGCTTGCCGGGGAAGTGCTGGTAGAGCACCGGCTTGCTGACGCCGGCCCGTTCGGCGATGTCGTCCATCGCGGCCGCGTGGTAGCCCTGTGCGACGAAGACTTCCTGGGCGGCGCCCAGCAGCTGGTTCCGTCGGGCACGGCGCGGCAGACGTGTGCCCCGCGGGCGCGCTGCCTCTGTCTGCTCGATGGCTGTCACGCCGCCTCCCTAAGTCGTCCTCATGCGGTGAGCGCCGCGCCGCCATCGTACTTTTCGGTAACCCTGCTGTGCGCGGTGCGAGCGCAGAATTTCACGGACTGGACGACGGCAGAAGCGGTAGAGATGGTTTCGAAACATCACGTTCCGGGCATACTCGCGTCCCGCTCCAGCTCAGCGCGGTCAGCGGTAGTCTTCCTCGTCGAGCGAGACCACGCGAGCCTGTTCGACGAGATCCGCCTCGTCGGCCCGGGCGGGGTCCACGTCCTCCAGGGGGTCGTCCCGCTCCGGCCTGACGTCCGTGTACTGCTCCGCGGCGTCGTTCTCCGGCGCCTCGACGTCGATCTCCCCGAAGTCGTCGTCCTCTTCGAACGTCCCCGGGTCGGTGGGGTCAACGGACATGGTGGGCTCCCTTCCTGCGAAAGTCCCTGCGAAGTGCAGGGGCCACTAGCGGGTGCCCTCGGTACGAGCCTAGGAGACACCCGATTCGGACGCTATGCGATCGCTGTGCAGGGTGCCCCTGATCCGCGCCGGTATGACGCGGACGCGGCAGCGACTCGGCAGGGTGTGCGGCCCGTGCGTGTGACGGCGAACACACCAGGGCGCGTGTGATCGTCTCGTAACATTGCCGCATGTCTTCGACCGAGCTGCCCTCCGTGCCGCCCACCAGCGTGCTGCCGAAGGCGATCGCGGTACGGGTGGCGGAGGGCGAGCGGCTCCGGTCGGTGGGGCTGCCGGGCATCACGCTGACAGTGCGTTCCCGCCCGCCCGCGCGCGAGGGCCTCCCGCCCGCGCTCTTCGTGCACGGGCTGGGCGGTTCCTCGCAGAACTGGTCCGCGTTCATGGCCCTGCTCGACGGGGTCGTGGCGAGCGAGGCCGTCGATCTTCCGGGGTTCGGGGACTCCCCGCCGCCGGACGACGGCAACTACTCCATCACGGCACACGCGCGTGCCGTGATCCGTTACCTCGACGCCGCCGGACGCGGGCCCGTCCACCTCTTCGGCAACTCCCTGGGCGGCGCGGTGTCCACGCGCGTCGCCGCCGTCCGGCCGGACCTGGTGCGCACCCTGACCCTCGTCTCTCCCGCCCTGCCGGAGCTGCGCGTGCAGCGCACCGCGGTGCCCACGGGGCTGGTGAGCCTGCCCGGCATCGCCGCGCTCTTCAGCCGTCTCACCCGGGAGTGGACGGCCGAGCAGCGCGTCCGCGGCGTCATGGCGCTCTGCTACGGCGACCCCGGCCAGGTGAGCCCCGAGGCGTTCCGGCACGCGGTGGAGGAGCTGGAACGGCGGATGCGGCTTCCCTACTTCTGGGACGCCCTGACGCGCTCCACACGCGGGCTGCTCAGCGCGTACACCCTGGGCGGTCAGCACGGGCTGTGGCGACAGGCCGAGCGGGTCCTCGCCCCGACCCTCCTCGTCTACGGCGGCCGCGACCAGCTCGTCGGCTTCCGCATGGCGCAGCGGTCGGCCCGCGCCTTCCGCGACTCCCGGCTGCTCACGCTGCCGGACGCCGGGCACGTCGCGATGATGGAGTACCCCGAGACCGTCGCGTCGGCGTTCCGGGAGCTCCTCGCCGAGACCACGACCCGTACGTCGGGGGGCTGAGGCCGACGTGGGACGCCACAGCCGGCGCGGGCCGGCTCCCAAGGGCGCCGCCAAGGGCTCGTCCGAGGTCCCGCCACAGGGACCCGCCCGGGGATCTGCTCAGGGACCTTCGGGAGGGCCTGCGCAGGGGCCTGGCCGGGGGCCTTCGCAGGACGATCCGGGGGGCGCTCGCGGCCGCGGCCCGCACCCGGGGCACGACGGGGCTCCCGCTCGCGGAGCGCCCGGCTCTCCCGGCTTCCCCGACGCGACACCGGGCCGCGGAGTCCCGCAGGTGCGCGGCGGTCACCCCGAGCAGCGTGAAGCCGGTGGCGGCTGGGGTGAGTTGAGGGAGCGACAGGCGGGTACCGGGCAGCCCGTGATACCGCGTCAACGACCCACCCCCGAGGGCGGTCCCCGTCAGAGCTCCCGACCGAGCCGGCGCCAGGGCCCCCGCCAGGACTATCTCGACGCCTTCGAGAAGGATGACGACGACGACGCCTTCGCGCGCGCCGGGGCGCCGTACGCGTCGACGCGCACGCACGAGGGCAGTGCGCGCGCGGCGGTCGCCGACGTGCGCCCAGTCTCCCGCGGCTCGCGCGCGACCGGGCCGGCCGGCCCCGACGCGGCCGAGGAGGCGGCCCCCACCGGCGCGCCCGCCCCGGCCAGGGGCGGCAAGGGGCGGACGTTCACCGGCGTCGCGGCCGCCGCCGTCACCACGGTGCTGGCCGTGGTGGTGGCCGGGCAGGTCGCCGACGGGCGGGACGATCCCGTCCGCTCGCAGTCGACGGCCGGTCGGGCCGCCGCCGGTGACACCGCGCGCGGGGACGACCGGCCCGCCCCGTCGGCGTCCACCGGCGCGACCGCGCTCACTTACGCGCAGAAGATGGCCGCCAGGTACCCCGTGGGGGCCAAGCTCAAGGGGTCGGGCAGGTTCGACGCGGTCCCGGGCGTCGACAAGGCGCCCGGCAAGGGCCGCAAGTACACCTACCGCGTGGACGTGGAGCAGGGCCTCGGACTCGACGGCGCGCTCTTCGCCGCGGCCGTGCAGCAGACGCTCAACGACGACCGCAGCTGGGCCCACGGCGGTGCGCGCACCTTCGAGCGGATCCATTCGGGCAAGCCCGACTTCGTCATCACGCTCGCCAGTCCGGGCACCACCGCGGTGTGGTGCGCCAAGTCGGGTCTGGACACCACCGAGGACAACGTCTCCTGCGACTCGGCTGCCACCGAGCGCGTGATGATCAACGCCTACCGGTGGGCGCAGGGCTCGAAGACCTTCGGCGACGCGATGTACGCCTACCGGCAGATGCTGATCAACCACGAGGTCGGTCACCGCCTCGGCTTCGGCCATGTCACCTGCGACAAGGACGGCGAGCTCGCGCCGGTCATGCAACAGCAGACGAAGTTCCTCGACCACGACGGGATCCACTGTCGGCCCAACCCCTGGGCCTTCCCCGGGACTTGACGGAGAGCACAGAGGTCGCATTGACATGCGCAGAAAGTTCGACCATATTTCTGCGCATGTCGCCCCGTCCCACCTCCGCGCGCGCCGCCATCGAGCTGGCGCTCATCGGTGTGACCGCACTCTGCGTGGCCGACATCCTCTGTAGCTGACGCCCGCCTCTGGCGTTCGCGTCGCGACTTCTTCTCTCCTCCGTGACCTGGTCACGGCTTTTTCGACGACCTGACGCCGGGCAGACGTCTGCTCATGTTCGTCTCACCCTTTGTCTCTTCGTCTCGTTATGTGAGAGGTCGTCTTCGATGCGTCAACCGCCCCTGACAGCGCGCCGCGTGGCCGCGGCATCCATCAGCCTGCTGGTGGCAGCCGGCGCCGCAGCCTGCGGGCCGGAAGACAACGATGCCAAGACCTCCGGCGGCGACTCGGCGCCCCACCAGGGCGGCACGCTGACGATCCTGAACCGCAACCCGCAGCAGGACTTCGACCCGGCCCGGCTGTACACCTCCGGCGGCGGCAAGGTGCCCACCCTGGTCTTCCGCACGCTCACCACGCGCAACCGCGAGAACGGCGCGGACGGCACCCAGGTCGTGCCCGACCTCGCCACCGACACCGGGCGGCCCAACAAGGACGCCACGGTGTGGACGTACACCCTCAAGGAGGGCCTGAAGTACGAGGACGGGAGCGCGATCACCTCCGCGGACGTCAAGTACGGCATCGAGCGCTCGTTCGCGCCCGAGCTCTCCGGCGGCGCGCCCTACCTGCGGGACTGGCTGGTCGGCGCGTCCGCTTACCAGGGGCCGTACAAGGACCCCAAGGGCCTCGCCGCCATCGAGACGCCCGACAGCCGCACGATCGTGTTCCACCTGAACAAGCCCGAGGGCGAGTTCCCCTACCTGGCCACCCAGACGCAGTTCGCGCCCGTGCCGAAGGCCAAGGACACCGGCACCAAGTACGAGCAGCACCCTGTCTCCTCCGGGCCGTACAAGGTCGTCAAGAACGACAACGACGGCGAGCGGCTCACCCTGGAGCGCAACACCTTCTGGTCCGCGAAGACGGACGCCGAGCGCAAGGCGTACCCCGACAAGATCGATGTACGGTCCGGACTCGACTCCTCGGTGATCAACCAGCGGCTGTCCGCGTCCCAAGGGGCGGATGCCACGGCCATCACCACCGACACCAACCTCGGCCCGGCCGAACTCGCCAAGGTCAGCGGCGACAAGAAGCTCGCCGCTCGCGTCGGCACCGGTCACTTCGGCTACACGAACTACATCGCGTTCAACCCGAAGGTGAAACCGTTCGACGACATACGGGTGCGCCAGGCGATCTCCTACGCCCTCGACCGGTCGTCGGTCGTCAATGCGGCCGGCGGCTCGTCGCTCGCCGAGGCCGCCACCACGTTCCTGCCCGACCAGAAGTCGTTCGGCTACGAGCCCTACGACCTCTTCCCGGCCGGCAAGACCGGTGACGCGGCCAAGGCCAAGGAACTGCTGAAGGCGGCCGGCCACCCGAACGGGCTGACCGTCACCCTCACCCACTCCAACAGCCAGGACTTCGAGACCAGCCCGGAGATCGCGACCGCGATCCAGGACGCGCTCAAGAGGGCCGGCGTCACCGTCAAGCTGCAGGGACTCGAGGAGAACGACTACTCCGACACGGTCCACGACGCGAAGACCGAGCCGGGCTTCTTCCTGGCCCACTGGGGCGCGGACTGGCCGTCCGGCGGTCCCTTCCTCGCCCCGATCTTCGATGGCCGGCAGATCGTCAAGGACGGCGCCAACTTCAACACGGGCTTCCTCGACGACAAGTCGGTCAATGCCGAGATTGACGCGATCAACAAGTTGACGGATCTTGACGCGGCCGCCAAGCGGTGGGGTGCACTGGACAAGAAGATCGGCGCGCAGGCGCTGACCGTGCCGCTGTTCCACCCGGTCTACAAGCGCCTGTACGGCGCGGACGTCCGCAACATCGTCATCAGCGACTGGGACGGCGTCCTGGATCCCTCGCAGGTCGCGGTGAAGTAGCACCGTGAGCGAGGCAGTCACCAAGACGGCCGCCGAGGCCGTCCTCGCCGCCCGGGTCACCGGGACGGACCCCGCGTCCGTCCCGGCGGCCTCGGGGGCCCGTCAGTTCTGGCGGCGGCTGCGCACGCAGCGCGCCGCCCTCGTCGCGGCGTCCGTCGTCGCGCTGCTCGTCCTGGTCGCGCTCGCCGCGCCCCTGCTCACCGCGGTCGAGGGCCAGGACCCGACCACCTACCACCCCTCACTCATCGACTCCGCGCGCGGAGGCGTGCCCATCGGCTCGTTCGGCGGGGTCGGCGGCGATCACTGGCTCGGCGTCGAACCGCAGACCGGCCGCGACCTGTTCGCCCGCCTCGTCTACGGCGCCCGGGTCTCGCTGGGCGTCGCTCTGGCCGCGACCGTGTTCCAGATCGCCGTCGGCGTCACCATGGGCATCGCCGCCGCGCTCGGCAGGGGATGGGTTGATCAACTGTTGAGCAGGATCACCGACATCTTCGTCGCCCTGCCCCTGATGATCATGTCGTTGGCGCTGCTCGCGATCGTCCCGGCGAACTTCCCCCGGCCCGTCCTGGTCACCCTGGTCATCGGCCTGCTCTCCTGGGGCAACATCGCCAAGGTGGTGCGCGCGCAGACCCTCACCCTCAAGGGGCTCGACCACGTGGCCGCGGCCCGTCTCAGCGGCTGGGGCGAATGGCGCGTCGCGCGCCGCGAGCTGCTCCCCGGACTCGCCGCCCCCGTCATCACGTACGCGGCCCTGCTGGTGCCGCAGAACATCACCGTCGAGGCCGCCCTGTCCTTCCTCGGTGTCGGCGTGAAGCCGCCCACGCCGTCCTGGGGGCAGATGCTCACCGCCGCCGACGTCTGGTACCAGGCCGCCCCGCAGTACCTGCTGCTGCCGGCCGGCGCGCTCTTCGCGACCGTCCTCGCGCTGACCGTGTTCGGCGATGGGGTGCGCACCGCCCTCGACCCGCGCGCGGCATCCCGGCTGCGGGTGGGCACCGGGCGCAAGCGGGAGGACAAGGCGGCCGTGGCCGTGGCGAAGGAGGTCTCCCCATGAGCGGCCTCAAGGGCTTCAGGGGCCGGCGCGGTCTCGGCGGTCCGAGCGGTCTGAGCGGCTTCAGCGGTCTCAGCGGTTTCGGCGGCTTCGTCCTGCGCCGGGCCGTCGGCGTGGTCCTCACGCTGTTCGCCATCTCGGTGATCGTCTACGTCGTCTTCTTCGTCACCCCCGGAAACGTCGCCCAGATCACCTGCGGCCCGCGCTGCTCGCCCGAACAGGTGCACCAGGTCGCCGAGCAACTGCGCCTCGACGACCCCCTGTACGTGCGCTACTGGCACTTCCTGGAGGGACTGGTCGCCGGTCAGGACTACTCGACCGGCACCTCCGTGGAGCACTGCCCGGCGCCCTGTCTGGGGCTGTCGTACCAGAGCGACCAGCAGGTCACCCGGCTGATCCTCACCAAGCTGCCGGTGAGCCTGTCGCTCGTCTTCGGCGCGATGGTGCTGTGGCTGATCCTCGGCGTCGGCACCGGCGTCCTCTCGGCCTGGCGGCGCGGGCGGCCGACCGAGCGCGTGCTGACCGCCGTCACCCTCGCCGGCACGGCCACGCCCGTCTTCGTCATCGGCCTGATCCTGATGATCGTCGTCTGCGGGGAACTGCGGCTGCTGCCCTTCCCGCAGTACGTGAACCTCACCGACGACCCCGAGCAGTGGGCCTGGAACCTGCTGCTGCCCTGGCTCTCGCTCGCCCTCATCGAGGCCGCGTCCTTCGCCCGGCTGACCAGGGTGGCGATGCTGGAGACCCTCGCCGAGGACCATGTGCGCACCTTCCGCGCGTACGGCGTCGGCGAACGGTCGATCATCGCGCGGCACGCGCTGCGCGGGGCGTTCGCGCCGGTCATCGCGCTGAACGCGAACAACTTCGGCTCCGCGGTCGGCGGCGCGGTGCTCACCGAGACCCTCTTCGGGCTCCCCGGGATCGGACAGGAACTGGTGCACGCGGTCAACGTCGTCGATCTGCCGGTGGTCGTCGGCATGGTCCTGGTCATCGGCTTCTTCGTGGTCCTCGCCAACGCCGTCGCGGACGTCCTGTACGCGCTGGCCGACCGACGGGTGGTGCTCGTATGAGCCTGGTCGACGTCACCGACCTGACGGTCGAGTTCGGCGCCCTGCGTGCCGTGGACGGCCTCTCCTTCCGCCTGGCGGAGGGCGCCGCCCTCGCTCTGGTCGGCGAGTCCGGCTCCGGCAAGTCCACGGTCGCCTCGGCCCTGCTGGGCCTGCACCGGGGGACCGGGGCCGTCGTCGGCGGCGCGGTACGGGTCGCCGGGACCGACGTGCAGGCAGCGTCCGAGGACGAGCTGCGCCGGTTGCGCGGTGGCCGGGCGGCGATGGTCTTCCAGGATCCGCTGTCCTCCCTCGACCCGTACTACGCGATCGGCGACCAGATCGCCGAGGTCCATCGCGTGCACACGCGTGTGTCGCGTCGAGCGGCCCGCGCGCGGGCGGTGCGGGTGCTGGAACGGGTGGGCATCCCGGACGCGGCACGGCGCTCCCGGTCGCGGCCGCACGAGTTCAGCGGCGGCATGCGCCAGCGCGCCCTGATCGCCATGGCGCTGGTCTGCGAACCCGACCTGCTGATCGCCGACGAGCCGACGACCGCGCTCGACGTGACCGTCCAGGCCCAGATCCTGGACCTGCTGCACACCCTGCGCGAGGAGACCGGCATGGGGCTGCTGCTGGTCACGCACGACGTGGGCGTGGCCGCCGAGAGCGTCGACGAGGTGCTGGTCATGCGGCACGGGCGGCTCGTCGAGCAGGGCCCGGCGGGGGCCGTCCTGGCGGCCCCCGAGCACGCCTACACGCGCGAACTGCTCGCCGCCGTCCCCCGGGTGGACGTCCGCCGCGACGCCGGAGCCCACGAACGCCGGGCCCGAGGCAGCGAGGGCCGCGAGGCCGGGGCGGGGACGGGCGCCGGGGCCGGGGCGCGGTCGGCGGAGGCGGACGGGCGGCTTCCGGGCGGTCGAGGGCACGCATCCGCAGCGGCCGCACGGCGGGCCGGCGGGGCGTCGCCGGACGCCGGAGGCCGGCCCGAGGCCGTCACCGTGCCGGGCGCCGTTTCGGGTGCCGGTCCGGGCGCCGGTCCGGGTCCGGGCACCGGTCCGGGTGGAGCCGTCGCGGACGGGGCCCGGGACGAGGCAGCGGGCGAGGTCTCGGACGAGGCCGCCGAGGTCGTCCTGGCGGCGGAGGGTCTGCGCCGTGAGTTCGGGCGCGGGAAGCGCGCGTTCGCAGCCGTGGACGGCGTGTCCCTGACGGTCCGCCGGGGCGAGACCCTCGGCGTCGTCGGGGAGAGCGGCAGCGGCAAGACGACGCTGGGCCGCATGCTGGTCGGACTGCTGGAGCCGACGGCGGGCGAGGTGCGCCACCGCGGCCGGGTGCGGGCCGGGGTGGACCCGACCGTGCAGATGGTCTTCCAGGACCCCGTCTCCTCTCTCAACCCGCGCCGCAGCGTGGGCGAGTCCATCGCCGACCCGCTCCGCGCGCGGGGTGAGAAGGACGAGACACGGGTCAGGGGGCGCGTGACGGAGCTCCTGGAGCGCGTGGGGCTCGAAGCGGCCCACTACGACCGCTACCCGCACGAGTTCAGCGGGGGCCAGCGCCAGCGCGTCGGCATCGCCCGGGCGCTCGCGGCCGACCCGAGCGTCATCGTCTGCGACGAGCCGGTCTCGGCGCTCGACGTGACGACCCAGGCGCAGGTCGTCGCCCTGCTCGGCGCGTTGCAGCGCGAGCTCGGTCTGGCCCTGGTCTTCGTCGCCCACGACCTGGCCGTGGTGCGCCAGGTCAGCGACCGGGTGGCGGTGATGCGGCAGGGCCGCATCGTCGAGGAGGGGCCCGCCGACGAGGTGTACGAGTCGCCGCGGGACCCGTACACCCGGCAGCTGCTGGCCGCCGTGCCGGCGCTCGACCCGGCGGTCGCGGCCCGGCGGCGTGCGGAGCGACGGAGCGCGGAACGACGGGAGCCGGCTCTGACCTGACCCGCCCGGAGTGACGTATCGCGGTCGGACGATCTCTTAGCGCGACCGAACGCGACCCGCACGGGAAAGTTACGTCCGTTCACCCCTTTTGGTGGGGCGGTGGTAAACCCCCCAACGCCCCCCCCCCCAGGCCGCATAAGTTGCGACCCCGGCCCGCCCGCGGGGGCACCGCCGGGCCCCCAAACGGAGTTAAGGGGGGCGCGGGCGCCACGG
>NZ_JBHVYK010000028.1:0-76835 GCF_042880855.1 Streptomyces sp. NPDC058291 | reverse complement strand
TTCTGGAACGACGTCGACGGGCCCGGGCGGGGGCGCGCCGGCAGCAAGATCAGGCCCACCCACGCCGGCGCCGCGAGCGGCCCGCGGCACGAGGGGTGGAAGTGGCTGACACGCCCCCCCCCCCCCCCCCCCACCGCCTTGTCCGCATACGTTCGTCCCGCTGCGAGCCGTCGGGTCAACGGCGGCTCCCCAAACGGGAGATCGGGGGTGCGCGTGCGCATCGGACTGCTTACGGAGGGTGGCTATCCGTATATGAGCGGTGACGCCGGGGTCTGGTGCGACCGGCTCGTGCGCGGGCTCGGGCAGCACGAGTTCGACGTCTACGCGCTCAGCCGGGCCTCGCACCAGGACGAGGCGGGCTGGGTCCCGCTTCCGCCGCAGGTCCGCCAGGTGCGCACGGCGCCGCTGTGGACGGCCGCGGAGGACGGGGTCGCCTACGGGCGGCGCGCGCGCCGGCGTTTCGCCGAGTGCTACGCGGAGTTGGCGGCCGCCCTGTGCGAGGGGGAGTCCTCGGACCCGACGGCTCCCTCAGGAGCCGGTGCCACCGCTCAGGCGGACCGTTTCGCCAATGGCCTCTACGGCCTCGCCGAACTCGCCCGGGACGAGGGCGGGCTCGTGGGAGCGCTCCGCTCCGAGGGCGGCGTGCGCGCTCTGGAGAGCGCCTGCCGCGCGCCCGGCGCGCGACGCACGGCGCGCGAGGCGCGCGTCCCCGACCTGCTCGCCGTCGCCGCGCACCTCGAACGCGCCCTGCGCCCCCTCTCGCTCGACTGGTACGACGACCACGGGGGCGACGAGGGCGAGGGCCTCGGCTCGGTCGACCTGTGCCACGCCACGTCCGGCGGCGCGGCGGCCCTGCCGGGCCTGCTGGCCCGGCACTTCTTCGACGTGCCCCTGCTCGTGACCGAGTACGGGGTACGGCTGCGCACGCACTACCTGAGCGCGGGCGGCGCCCCGTCGCCGGCGGGCGCCGGCAGTACGCCCTCCGCCGGAGCCGCGCCCGCGGTGCGCGCCCTGCTCGCCGCCTTCCACGGCCGGCTCGCGGCGGAGGTCTACCGGCGGGCGGCCTGCGTGACGCCCGGCAACGCGCACTCCCGCCGCTGGCAGGAGCGCTGCGGCGCCGACCGCGCCAAACTGCGCACCGTCTACCCGGGCATGGAGGCCTCGCGCTTCGCCACAGTGGGCGACGGCCCGGACGCCGCCGACCCGCACACCCTGCTCTGGGTGGGCCGGGTGGAGCCGGCGAAGGACCTGGTCTCCCTGCTGCACGCCTTCACGGAGATCCGCAGGGAGGAGCCCCGGGCCCGCCTGCGGATCGTCGGCACGGCGACCGGCGCGGAGGGCCGGGCCTACCTCGGCCACTGCAGGATGCTGGCCGCCCAGCTCTTCCCCGACGAGGCGGCCGGACCGCACTGCGTCGGCGAGAACCCGGTGTCCTTCGAGGAGGTCGGCGACCCGGAGGCGCCCACCCTCGCCGACGTGTACGCGTCCGGCGCGGTGACCGTGCTGTCCAGCGTCGTCGAGGGCTTCCCCGTCGGCCTGGTCGAGGCGATGTTCTGCGGCCGCGCCACCGTGTCCACCGACGTCGGCGCGGTGGTCGAGGTCATCGGCGGCACGGGACTGGTCGTTCCGCCGCGCAATCCGCGGGCGCTCGCGGAGACGTGCGTCTCGCTGCTGCGCGACCCCGAGCGCCGTGCGCGCCTGGGCGCGGCCGCCCGCGCCCGCGCCCTCGAACTGTTCACCGTCGAGCAGAACGTGGCGGCGTTCCACGCCATCTACCTGGAGCTCGTCTCCCAGGCTCCGGTGAGCCCGTTCGTCTTCGACGACGACGGCGAGCCCCGGCCGTTCGCCGTCCCGGCCGAGGCGCGGCTGCCGGGCCTGTGGATCGACCTGGCCGCCCGAGGCGCCGTCCGGCACGGCCCGGTCCGATCGGCCGCGCCGTCGGTACGGGACGCCTCGCCGGTCGCCGCCACGGAGGGAGCGCGATGAGCGGGCTCGACGAACTGGACCGACCCGGCACGCCGGGTGGCCCCGACCCGCGCCCCGACACGGGCGCGGTCCCCGACGGCCGCGGGACGGGCGGCCCCCGCCGCGGGGCAGCGGACCCGGTGAAGGCCCTGATGCACCGTCACCGCCAACTGTGCGAGCGAGCCGTCGATCCACTGGAGATCGCCGCGGGTCTGGAGGCGCACGGGGTCACCGACCGCACCGCCGCGCGCTTCCGGCACCGCGACGTGTTCTCCCTGGCCGAGGAGATGTACGCCCGCGTGTCCCGCGACGGCGACGCACCCCCGCCCGCCGCACCCGCCGAACCTCCACCGCCCCGGCGGCGGAGCTGGGCGCTGCTCGCCCTTGCGCCGGGCGTGCTGTGCGCCGGGACCGTCACCGGCGTGCGTCTCACCGACGGGCGGACCTGTCTCCTCGTGGCCGCCGCCGGCGTCCTCGCCGTGGCGCTCGCCGTGCACGCCGCGCTGCGCCGGGGGCCGTTGAGCGGGCCCCGGCGCGACCATCCCGGCCTGCAGCGCACGGAGGCCTGGACCTGGTGGCTCCTCGGCTATGCGGTCCTCGGCGACGGCCTGCTGCGCGCCGCCGTCCACGGAGGTCCCGACGTTCTGCCCGACGGCAGGGCCGACGGCCCCTGGCCCCTTTCCGCCGTCCCCCTGGTGACCCTCACCCTGTCCTGTGCGCCGGCCGCCTGGAGCGCTCACTTCCTCGCCGTGCGGGCCCGCCGCCGGCTGAACTCCAGTCGTGCGCTGGAGGAGTTCGCGGCCGGTGTGCAGCCGCTGCTGCTCGCCGCCTTCGCCCTGTACCTGGGCGCGCTCACCGGCCTGGCCGCCCTGGGCGCCCTGGCCCTGGACGAGCCCGCCGACTATGCCCCGGTCCTCACCCTGGGCGCCCTCCTCTTCCTCGCCCGCCTTCTCACCGTGCACGGCTTCGCCCACGCCCCGGCCGTCGTCATCGCGGCCGTCGGCGCGGCGGAGGCGCTCGCCCCGGCCACCGTCTTCGCGGGCCGCCTGCCCGGATGCGGCTTCCTGGCCACTCCGGTGGAGAGCCTGATGGCCGCCTGGGGTCCGGCCGGCGTCCCCTCCCTCCTCTGCGCGAGCGCCGCCTTGATCCTGCTGGTCTACGCGACCCGCACGCTGACCAGGGCCTCCGCCCACGTCCGCACGGACCAGCCGTGCTGAACCGAGCCCGCCGTCGTCCGCACCTCGGGTCCCCATGCGCGACGCAGCCCCCACCGTGCCCCGCGGGCACGACGCGCGCGTGCCGCCGCCCGGCCGCAACCCACCGCAACACCCTTGAAGGAGAGACCAGATGACCACCTCCCGATCCGGAGCGACCGGTGCCACCGGGGCACCTGCGGTCGCCGGAGCCCCCGCGGTCACCGAGACGGCCGGAGCACACGGGGTGACCGCAGCCCCCGCGGCTCCGGCGACCGCCGCGACGCAGACGACGGGAGCCGCACGATGAGGGTCCTGCTGATCGGAGCCAACGGCTATCTCGGCCGATTCGTCGCCGACCGTCTGCTCGCCGACCCGGCCGTCCAGCTCACCGCGCTCGGCCGTGGCGACGACGCCGACGTCCGTTTCGACCTCGCGTCCGGCAGCCCCGGCGCGCTCACCCGCTTCCTCGACGCGGTCCACCCCCAGGTCGTCGTCAACTGCGCGGGCACCACGCGTGGCGGCGCCCGCGAGCTCACCCGGCACAACACCGTCGCCGTCGCCACCGTCTGCGAGGCCCTGCGCCGCAGCGGTTGCGGCGCCCGGCTGGTGCAGATCGGCTGCGGCGCCGAGTACGGCCCGAGCCAGCCCGGCTCCTCCACCGCCGAGGACGCCGTGCCCCGCCCCGGCGGCCCGTACGGCGTCAGCAAACTCGCCGCCACCGAACTCGTCCTCGGCTCCGGTCTCGACGCCGTCGTGCTGCGGGTGTTCTCGCCTGCCGGTCCCGGCACGCCCGCCGGCTCCCCGCTGGGCCGGCTCGCCGAGGCCATGCGCCGCGCCATGCAGTCCGGCGACGGCGAGCTCAAGCTCGGCGGCCTCGGGGTGCAGCGCGACTTCATCGACGTCCGCGACGTCGCCCGCGCCGTGCACGCGGCCTCCCTGTCCGCCGCGCAGGGCGTCATCAACATCGGCTCGGGCCGCGCTGTCCGGCTGCGGGACGCCGCCGGGGTCCTCGCGCGCGTGGCCGGGTACGGCGGCGCCGTCCACGAACTCGACGGCCCGCCCGGCGGCCACCTCAGGGGCGCCCTCGGCCACCCCCGCCCCGAGTCCGACCACGCGGGCCCGGTCGTGTACCCGTACCCGGACGGCTGCGGCAGCTGGCAGCAGGCCGATGTGCGCACGGCTCGCGACCGGCTCGGCTGGCGGCCCCGCATCAACCTCGAGGAGTCCCTCGCCGACATCTGGATGGAGGCGGCATGTCGTATCTGACCGGAACCCCGGCGGGCACCGCGAGAGCGGGGAGCACCGACGTCCGCACCGGTCTCGGCGTCCCGGGCCTCGCGCACCCCCTTCTCGCGCCGGGCGAGTGGGCCGAGCTCACCCGCCCCGGCCGGCCGCTGCACTGGGTCGTCCTGGACGTCGCGGACGGGCCCGGCGTCCGGCCCGACCCGCGCTGTCTGGAATCGGCGGGCCGGCTGCGCAACGCCGGCGTCCGCGTCCTCGGACGTCTCGACGTCCGGCACGGCGCCCGCGCCCTCGCCGAGACGCTCTCCGACGCACAGCGTCATCTCGACTGGTACCAGGTCGACGGGTTCCTCCTGGACCACTGCCCCGCCCAGCGCGCCGCGCTCCCCGCCGTGCGCCGCACCACCGACGCGCTCCGTACGCTTAACGACGCGCCCCACCTCGTCCTCGGACACGGAACTCACCCGTACCCCGGCTACGCCGAGCACGCCGACCAGTTGGTCACCTTCCGCGGCCCCTGGAGCGACTACCGCTGGTCGCAGGTGGCGGAGTGGACCGCCGAGCATCCCCCCGAACGCTTCTGCCATTTCGTGCACGGGGTGCCGCGCGGTCATCTCGACGAGGCGCTGCGCGTCGCGCGCTGGCAGGGCGCGGGCACGATCTGGTTCACCGACGCCGCCGATCGCGGCGCACCCACCGACCCCTGGGAGACCCTGCCCGGCTACTGGGACGAGATCGTCTCGCGCATTGGAACGGGTGTCTCGGAATGAAGAAGGCCATGGCAGTGTTACGGGGAGAACAACTGTAGTGATCGACCGACCAACGGAGTCCCCGTGTCGCTGCCACCCCTGGTCGAGCCAGCCTCTGAGCTCACCGTAGACGAGGTTCGACGGTACTCCCGCCACCTGATCATCCCCGATGTCGGGATGGACGGGCAGAAGCGGCTGAAGAACGCCAAGGTGCTCTGTGTGGGCGCCGGCGGCCTGGGCTCGCCGGCGCTGATGTACCTGGCCGCGGCGGGCGTGGGCACGCTCGGCATCGTGGAGTTCGACGAGGTCGACGAGTCCAACCTGCAGCGGCAGATCATCCACAGCCAGGCCGACATCGGCCGCTCCAAGGCCGCGTCCGCCCGCGACTCCGTCCTCGGCATCAACCCGTACGTCAACGTGGTCCTTCACGAAGAGCGGCTCGAAGCCGAGAACGTGATGGAGATCTTCGCCCAGTACGACCTGATCGTCGACGGCACGGACAACTTCGCCACCCGCTATCTGGTCAACGACGCGTGCGTGCTGCTCAACAAGCCGTACGTGTGGGGCTCGATCTACCGCTTCGACGGACAGGCCTCGGTCTTCTGGTCCGAGCACGGCCCCTGCTACCGCTGCCTCTACCCGGAGCCCCCGCCCCCGGGCATGGTCCCCTCCTGCGCCGAGGGCGGCGTCCTGGGCGTGCTGTGCGCGTCCATCGGCTCCATCCAGGTCAACGAGGCCATCAAGCTCCTCGCGGGCATCGGCGAGCCGCTCGTCGGCCGCCTGATGATCTACGACGCCCTGGAGATGCAGTACCGGCAGGTCAAGGTCCGCAAGGACCCCGACTGCGCGGTCTGCGGCGAGAACCCGACCGTCACCGAGCTCATCGACTACGAGGCCTTCTGCGGCGTCGTCTCCGAGGAGGCCCAGCAGGCGGCCGCCGGTTCCACGATCACTCCCAAGCAGCTCAAGGAGTGGATCGACGACGGCGAGAACATCGAGATCATCGACGTCCGCGAGCCGAACGAGTACGAGATCGTCTCCATCCCGGGCGCGAAGCTGATCCCGAAGAACGAGTTCCTGCTGGGCACCGCCCTGGAGGGCCTGCCGCAGGACAAGAAGATCGTCTTGCACTGCAAGACAGGTGTCCGCAGTGCGGAAGTCCTCGCCGTGCTGAAGTCCGCCGGCTTCTCGGACGCCGTGCACGTCGGCGGCGGCGTGATCGGCTGGGTCCACCAGATCGAGCCGAGCAAGCCCGTCTACTGACGGGGCCGCTCGCTCCGCCCACCGGGCCACCCGGTCGGACCGGCGGGGGCCGCGCGCACCACACGTGTGCGAGGCCCCCGCCGCCGTCATGAGCAGACCTTGCCGTCCTCGGGCACCGTCCCCTTCAACAGGTACGCGTCCACCGTCGAGTGGACGCAGCTGCTTCCGCTGCGGTAGGCGCCGTGCCCCTCGCCCTTCCAGGTGAGCAGCACTCCGACCCTCTTGCCGAGCTCGTCCGCCATCTTGCGCGCGCCCTCGTAGGGCGTCGCCGGGTCCCCGGTGTTGCCGACCAGCAGGATCGGCGCCGCGCCCGCCGCGCTCACCTCCGGGGTGTCGTACTGTCCGGCCACCGGCCAGTCGTGGCACCAGCCGGCGGTGTCCCAGCCGAGGAAGTCCCCGAACACGGTTGAGATCTTCTCGAATTCCGCCAGCTGCCTCCTCGTCGCCTCCGGAGTCGGCCGCTGCTTGTCGTCCAAGCACGATATGACCCGTTGGGAGTGTGCCGACGTGCCGTAGTGCCCCGAGGAGTCACGGTCGTTGTAGCCGTCGGCGAGCGCCAGCAGTTCGGTGCCGTCCCCGTCCTTCGCCGCTGCCAGGGCACGCGTCAGGTTCGGCCAGCTCTGCTCGCTGTACAGCGGCAGCACGATGCCGGTGAGGGCGAGCGTCTGCGTCAGCTTCCGCCCGCCGGAGGTGGGCAGCGGCCGGGCGTCGAGCCGGTCCAGCAGGTCCGCGATCTCCCGGCTGCCCTTCTGCGGGTCCTCGCCGGTCGACTTGAGGTAGTCGTCGAGCGCCCGCTGGAAGCCGCGGGCCTGGTTCTGCGCATGGCCTACCGCGTCGGCGCTCGGGTCGACGACGGCGTCCAGGATCAGCCGCCCCACGTTCTTCGGGAACAGGTGGGCGTACACCCCGCCCAGTTCGGTGCCGTAGGAGATGCCGAAGTAGTGCAGCTGCCGATCGCCGAGGACCTGACGCATCAGGTCCATGTCGCGGGCGGTGTCGGTCGTGGACGCGTGCGCTACCAGCCGGCCCGCCGCCTTGGCGCAGCCCTTGCCGAAGTCCGTGGCGTCCTGGAAGAAGGCCCGTTCCTCCGCCGGGGTGTCCGGGGTGGAGTCCAGTGACTCGGCGGCCTGGATGTCCTTGTCGCTGCGGCAGCGGACGCCCTCGCTGGCGCCGACCGAACGCGGGTCCCAGCTGACCAGGTCGTAGCGCTCGCGGAGCGAGGAGAACGTGGAGCCGAAGGCGGGGAGCGCCGAGACGCCCGAGCCGCCGGGGCCGCCGAAGTTGAACAGCAGCGAGCCGACCCGGTCGCCTCCGCTCGCGCGCGACCTGGCGCGCACCAGGGCGATGCCGATCGTGTCGCCGTCGGGTTTCGACCAGTCCAGGGGCGTCCTCAGCGTGGCGCACTGCCAGTCGCCGTCCGGCGCGGCCGCATCCGGGGTGTCCTTGCAGCGTCCCCACTCCAGCTTCTGACCGGTCAGCGAGGCGGGCGGGGCGACCGGCGCGCCTGTCGTCGCGGCGGAGCCCGTCGAGGCGGCCGAGGCGCGTGCGTCGGCCGTGCTCCTCTTACCGTCCCCGCCGCCGCCCGACTCGCCGCCGCCACAGCCCGTCACCAGCAGTGCGGCGGCGGCCCCCAACGCCGTCCACCGTGCGAATCGCGTCACGGCACGTCCCCCCTCGTAGGCCGTCCGCACGCGGCGGCGGACGGCTGTCAGGCCATATTAGGCGGCCCGCGGTCCGTCCGGCCGAGCCTGTGGATAACCCTTTGACCTGCGGATTTCCTATCATTCGGCGGCATCGGTCCGGGATCGCGGCGGGACGTCGGGAACAGACGTGGCGGGGCGTCGGGAGCAGGCGGCCGCGGTGGCTGGTCAGGAGCAGACGGTCCCGGCGGCGGGCACGACGCCGTTCAGCAGGTAGCCGTTCACCGCCTTCTGCACGCACTTGTTCTTGCTGTCGTACGCGCCGTGGCCCTGCCCCTTGTACGTCAGCTCGACCCCGACGCCCCGGCCCAGTGCCTCCACCATCTTGTGCGCCCCCTCGAACGGGGTCGCCGGGTCTCCGGTGTTGCCCACGACCACGATCGGCGCCGACCCCGGCGCGCTGACGTCCGGATGGTCGGCGGCGCCCGGCACGGCCCAGTCGGAGCAACTCACCATGCCCCAGGCCAGGAAGTCCCCGAAGACGCTGGACGCGGCCCGGAACCGGGGCAGTTTCTCCTCCACCTGGGCGGTCGAGTAACGCGGCTTGTCGTCGGCGCAGTTGATGGCGACGTTGGCGGCCGTGAGGTTGCTGTACTCGCCGTTCTCGCTGCGCCCGTTCATCAGGTCGGACAGCAGCATCAGGGTCTGGCCGTCCCCCGCGTAGGCCTGCTCCAGACCCTCGGTGAGATACGCCCAGAAATCCTTGGAGTACAACGCCTGCGCGATGCCGTTGGTCGCGGCGCTCTGGGTCAGCACCCGCGGGAAGATGCCGGGGATCGGCTTGCGGTCGAGGGCCCGCAGAAGTCGCTCGATCCGGTCCTCGACGTCCTGAGCGGTGTCCCCGACGGGGCAGTCCTCCGTCTTGGACGTGCAGTCCGCGGCGAAGTTGTCGAGCGCGAGCTGGAAGCCCTTGGCCTGCCCCAGCGAACCCTGCTCGGACGTCTGCGTGGGGTCGACGACCCCGTCGAAGACCGCCCGCCCCACGTTCTTCGGGAACAGGTGGGCGTACACGCCGCCCAGTTCGGTGCCGTAGGAGATGCCGAAGTAGTGCATCTGCCGATCGCCGAGGACCTGACGCATCAGGTCCATGTCCCGGGCCGCGTCGGTGGTCCGCACGTGCGGGAGCGTCTTCGCGGAGTTCTTCTCGCAGGCCGCGTTGAACTTCCTGGTGTTGTCCAGCAGGGCGGTGCGCTCGGCGGCGTCGTCGGGTGTGGAGTCCTGCTGGAAGTAGGCGTCGAGCTGCTGATCGCTCTCGCACCGCACGCCGGCGCTGCGGCCGACCCCGCGCGGGTCGAAGCTCACCAGGTCGTAGCGGGTGCGCAGGGCCGCGTACTGGTCGCCGAAGGCGGGCAGGGTGGAGACGCCCGAGCCGCCCGGGCCGCCGAAGTTGAAGATCAGCGAGCCGATGCGTCGGCTCCGGTCGCCGTCGGCCCTGGTCCTGATCAGGGCGATGCCGATGGTGTCGCCCTCGGGGTCCGCCCAGTCGAGGGGCGCCTTCATGGTGGCGCACTGCCACGCGCCGTCGTGCGGCAGCGGGGAGGGGGCGCTGCCGCCTCCTTCCGCCTGGGACGGGGCGGGGCAGTCCTTCCAGGTCAGCTTCTGGGCCGTCAGATCCTGGTCCCGCGCCTCGTCGCCGCAGCCCGCCGCCAGGGTGGTCAGCAGCGCGCAGGTGGCTGTCGCGGCGGCGACGCGCAGGCGGGAACGGGTCGGCATGATCCCATCCTGCGACGGACCGCGGACCCGCGCGCGGGACCGCGGTCCGTGCGAGGTACGGCCGTCCGGTCCGGGCGGGCCGCCGGTCCGGGCGGCCGGGCCCTACAGGGCGCCCTTACGGCTCAAGTGGTTGAAGGCGAGCCAGCCCGGGAGGACGGGCAGCCACAGCGTCAGCAGGCGGAAGAGCAGCACCGCGGGAGCGGCGACCTCCTTGGGGAGCCCGATCGCGATCAGGCCGACCGTCAGGGTCGCCTCGACGGCTCCCACGCCGCCCGGCGTCGGGGCGGCGGAGCCGAGCGCGTTGCCGGCGAGGAAGACGACGGCGACGCCGGCGATGCTCAGCGAGGTCGACCCGTCGCCGAACGCGCGGATCGACGCGTCCAGGCACATCACGAAGCACGCGGTGAGCAGCAGCATGCCGCCGATGCCGGTGACCAGTTTCTGCGGCCGCTGCAGGATGTCGAGCATGCGCGGCACGACGCCGGCGAACAGCGACCGCACACGCGTGGAGACGAACTTCCGCAGGAACGGCACCGAGGTCACCACGAGCACGAGCACCGCCACCGTGAGCAGACCCGCGATGACCGTGCGGGACGGCGACAGCGACGGCGTCTTCTCGGTTCCGGTCAGATACCCGAACGACAGCAGCATCAGGATGTGGCAGCCGAGCCCGAACAGCTGCGAGGCGCCGACGCTGGCCACCGCGAGACCCGGTCGCACTCCCGCGCGCTGCAGGAACCGCGTGTTGAGGGCGACGCCGCCGACCGCCGCCGGAGCGACGATCTTGACGAAGGAACCGGCGACCTGGGCGGCCACGGTCCGCGGGAACGGCACCCGCTCCGGGACGAAGCCCAGCAGGCTCATCGCCGCGGCGACGTAACTGAGCGCCGAGAACAGCACGGCGGCGGCCACCCAGCCCCATTCGGCGTTCTCGATGAGCGGGCCGAACTCGATGTGCGTGAGCTGCGTCAGCAGGAAGTACGCGCCGATGGCGCCGGCGATGAAACTCATCAGGGTGCGCGGCCGCACCCGCTCCAGCCGGGCCGGCTCGACCGGCGCCTGGGGGCGGATGAGCAGCACCTCGTGGCGGATCTGCGTCAGCAGGTCCTCCTCGCGCGCCTCCTCCAGGGCCTCGTCGATGGCCCGCTTCTCGGCCCGCGCCTCCGCGCGTTCGGCCTTCTTGCCGGGCTTCTCCAGGACGACGGTCCCGGTGTGGTCGTGCCCCGTCGCCTCCAGGCGCGCCTGCTTGGCGTGATCGGAGGCCTGCAGCACCGCCTCGCGCTCCCGCTGGGCCCGCTCGCGTGCCAGTCGGCGCAGCGTCGCGCGCGTGGAGCGGGTGAGCGCGATCGGCTGGAGCATGGGCAGGCAGTCCGCGACCGCGTCCGGTCCGAGCACGCCCACCGCCGAGGCCACCGCCCGTTCGGCGCCGACCCGCAGCCCGAGCGTCGTCACCAACTGGGCCACGTCCATGCGCAGGAGCAGGTCGCCGGCCGCGATCTCGCCGCCGCGCAGATCGGTGAGGATCACGGTGCCGGAACGATCCACCAGGATGGCGTCGCCGGCGAGCCGGCGGTGCGCGATGCGCCGCGACTGCAGCGCCTGCACCTGCTGCCAGGCGTTGCGCAGCAGATCGTCGGTGATCTCCTCGTCCGCCAGCGAGTCGAGGGTGCGGCCGCCGGTGTGCTCGTAGACCAGAATCACCGCGTCGGGCCCGAGCTCGGAGGTGGCGATCAGCTTGGGCGCGTTGGCGCCCGCCGCGATGGCCGCGTAGGCGAGCAGCGCCTCCTGCTCCAGCGCCTGGCGCAGCGACTGCAGGCTGCTGCGGGTGGCGAAGCCGCGCAGGGTCAGATTGCGCCAGGCCCGGTAGAAGAAGCCCTGGGCCTGCTGCTCCCGGTCGACCACCGTGACGTCGAGCGGCGGACCGTCCTCCAGAGTGACGAAGTAGCGTCTGCCGCGGTCGCCCTCGGCGGCGTCGGGGCCCTCCTCGCGGGCCGCGCTCACCGGGCGGAACCCGACGTGCCGCAGACCCGCCATCAGCGTCCGTCCGGTGGGGCGCACGTTCGGCGAGCCGACCGCATACAGCGTCCCGTACGCCACCGTCCAGCCGATCAGCACCGTGAGGATGATCGAGAAGGGCGTCGTGTAGCCCGTGACCAGCATCGAGAAGGCGTCCAGCAACAGCACGATCCACAGCACCGAGCGCCAGCGCGGCCGCCGCGACATGCCGACGGCCGTCATGTAGGCGATGACGGGCGCCAGGTACCCGTGCACCGGGTCGGTGAGGGCGTGGACGTCGCCGGGGGAGGGCTGGGTGAGCGCCTCCTGGATCGAGCCCGGAGCGCCCTTGGCGACCCACAGGTCGATGGCGAGGGTCACACCGTGCGCGAGGACGGCCGCGAGCACACCGTCGGCGATGCGCAGCCCGTCCCGCTTGATCAGCCGCTCGATCGCGAACGCGACCGGAACCAGCAGGATCGCGATGCTGGACGCCAGTCCCGCGATCTTGATGAGGAGATCGGGCGCCTGCCCGGTGCCCTTGTTGATGTCCTGTTCGAGGCCCGAGGTCGTTCCGTGCGCGAACGCGGCGATGCCCAGCAGGACCACGACGGCGAGCACGCCGATCAGCAGGCGCATCAGGTCGGAAGGGCGGTGCACGCGCGCGGGGAGCAGGGGTTCGTCGCCCTCCACCTCGTCGATGTGCACCTCCTCCGGTGCCTCGTCGGCGGCGTCCGGGCGCGACGCGGCGGCAGAGGCGCCTTCCTCGCCCTCAGGTTGCACGCCCTGCTGCTTCATCGTCTCTTCTTGGTCTCGTATCACCGGTCACCGCCCGCACGATGGTGGCATGCCGCACCGACACACGGGGGCATCAGGGTGCAAATGCGGGGGCGCACAGTCTGCCCGACGGACCGCCGGGGGGCGAGGGGCGCACGGAGTCGCGGGCCCGTCGCATTGTCGGTGCCGTGGGGCAGGATGGGGCGGATGAGCGAGCAGAGCCTTCCGGACGACGCCCGCCCGGAGTACACCGACGCGCTGCCGGAGTACGCCGAGCGGGTCCTCGAGGTCGCGGAGCTGATCCCGCCCGGGCGCGTCATGACATACGGGGACGTCGCGGAGTGGCTGGAACAGGGCGGGCCCAGACAGGTCGGCCGGGTGATGGCCCTCTACGGCGGCGCCGCCCCCTGGTGGCGTGTCGTGCGCGCGGACGGCGTGCTGCTCCCCGGCCACGAGCTGCGGGCGCTGAACCACTACCGCGCCGAGGGCACCCCGCTGAAGGAGGCGAACAGGGCCGCCGAGGGCCATCTGCCGCGCCTCGACATGAGACGGGCGAGATGGGACGGCGGCGAAGGCGCGGAAGGTCACACCTGACAGCTTCCGCCATCCCGGCGGACCGGGGGGATCTTGCGACGCGTACGGGGGAAACCGGGCGAACAGGGCACGTCCGTGGCATGGCGTACGTTCGAGGGGCGAGGGACGCGCGTGGCCTGCGGGCCGGGAGGGCTGTGCGGGCTGTGAGTGCAGTGAGGGCCGTGAGCGGGACAGGGGCCGTGCGGGCGCCGGCGCCTGAGCGGTCGGACACCGCCCCGAGGTCGACCGGGGACGCGTGGGAAGCGGCGGAAGCCGCCTTCCCGGGCTGTCGGTCGGCGTAGCGTCGGCTGCACACGTCCCTTTCATCCCACGATCACCGCTCTTCCCGAGCCTCGCTCCGTCAACCAGCACACCCACCAGGACCGGCGAACCACGTGAGCTCCTCTTCCTCCACCAGGCGCCCGTCGCACCCCCAGGGCCGACAGGGGAACCGTGGCGCTTACCGACTGATGCGTACCCCGGCGGCCCGGGTGGACCCCCCTCGTCTGGACGCCGCCCAGCGCTCGGTGGTTGACCACGGCGCCGGTCCGCTGCTCGTCCTCGCAGGCCCGGGCACGGGCAAGACCACCACGCTCGTCGAGTCCGTGGCGGCCAGAATCGCCCGCGGCGGCGACCCCGCGCGCATCCTGGTGCTCACCTTCAGCCGCAAGGCCGCCGTCGAACTGCGCGACCGGATGGCGCACCGCATGGGCGCCGCCCACGCGCCCCAGGCGACCACCTTCCACTCGTACTGCTACGCCCTGGTACGCGCCCACCAGGACGCCGAGCTGTTCGTGGAGCCCCTGCGCCTGCTGTCCGGCCCCGAGCAGGACGTGGCGGTCCGTGAGCTGCTCGCCGGACAGGTCGACCTGCAACGGCTCGGCCTCACGCACGTGCGCTGGCCGGACGAACTGCGCGCCTGCCTCACCACCCGCGGCTTCGCCGACGAGGTCCGCGCGGTGCTGGCCCGCAGCCGGGAACTGGGCCTAGACCCGGCTTCCCTGGACGCCTTCGCCCGCCGCATCGGGCGTCCCGACTGGCGGGCCGCCGCCGCCTTTCTGGCCGAGTACCTCGACGTGCTCGACCTGCACGGCGTGATCGACTACGCGGAACTCGTCCACCGCGCGGTCCTCCTCGCCCACCGCGCCGAGGTCGCCGAGCGGCTCGCCGCGCAGTACGACGCGGTCTTCGTCGACGAATACCAGGACACCGACCCCGCCCAGGTGCGGCTGCTGCACACCCTCGCCGGCGGCGGCCGCACCCTGGTCGCGTTCGGCGACCCCGACCAGTCGATCTACACCTTCCGGGGCGCCGACGTGAACGGCATCCTGGACTTCCCGCAGGCCTTCCCCCGCCCCGACGGCCGTCCGGCCCCCGTGGAGGTCCTGCGCACGTCCCGACGCTCCGGAGCCGCCCTGCTGGCCGCCACCCGGCTGCTGACCCAGCGGATGCCGCTGACCCGCCTGCCCGCCGCGAAGGTCCGCGCCCACCGCGAACTCGCCGCTGCGCGGGACGGCGGCCGCGTCGAGGTCCACACGTACCCGACCCCGGGCGCCGAGCTCGACAACGTCGCCGACATCCTGCGCCGGGCGCACCTGGAGGACGGTCTGCCCTGGGGCGAGATGGCCGTCCTGGTGCGCGCCGGCTCCCGCACGATCCCGACGGTCCGCCGCGCCCTCACGGCGGCCGGCGTCCCCCTCGACATCGACGGCGACGACCTGCCCCTGCGCCACGAACCGGCCGTCGCCCCCCTGCTGACGGCCCTGCGCGCGGTCGCCACGGCAGAGGCCGCGCCGCAGGCGTCCGCCGCGCCGTCGGCCGGTCCGGGGACGGCACGGGACACGAAGGGAGCTGCTCGGGACGCCGACGGCCCGGGGAACTCCGACGGTGAGGGGGACACCCGCGACGTGGGGCAGTCCGACGAGCGCGCCCAGGACGCCGGTGAGGCCGACGGCTGGTGGCTCGACACCGAGACCGCCCTCACCCTGCTCGCCTCGCCCCTCGCCGGGATGGACGCCGCCGATCTGCGCCGCCTAGGCCGTGCGCTGCGCGACGAGGAGCGCGCGGCCGGCGACCCGCTGCCGCCGCCCTCCGACGTGCTGCTCGCCCGTGCGCTGGCGCAGCCGGAGCGACTGGTCGCCCACGACCCGGCCTACGCGCGCGGGGCCCAGCGCCTCGGCGCGCTGCTGGCGACGGCCCGTGAGCGTCTCGCGCGGGGCGGCACGGCCGAGGAGGCGCTGTGGGACCTCTGGGAGGGCACGCCCTGGCCCGCACGTCTGGAGCGCGCCGCCCGGCGCGGCGGCGCGGCCGGCCGCAACGCCGACCGGGACCTGGACGCCGTCTGCGCGCTGTTCGCCACCGCCGCACGCGCGGAGGAGCGCACCGGCGGGCGCGGCGCCCTGAACTTCCTGGCCGAGATCGAGGCCGAGGACATCGCCGCCGACATCCTCGCCCGGCGGGCCGTGCGCCCCGACGCGGTGCGCCTGATGACCGCCCACCGCGCCAAGGGCCTGGAGTGGGGCCTGGTCGTCGTGGCAGGCGTGCAGGAGGGCCTGTGGCCGGATCTGCGCCGCCGCGGCTCCCTCCTGGAGGCCGACCGCATCGGTCGCGACGGACTCGCCGAACCGCTCACCCCGGGGGCATTGCTCGCCGAGGAGCGCCGTCTCTTCTACGTGGCCGCCACCCGCGCGCGGGAGCGGCTCGTCGTCACCGCGGTGAAGGCGGCCGCGGACGACGGCGATCAGCCCTCCCGCTTCCTGAGCGAACTCGGCGTCGAGCCCAAGGACGTCACGAGCCGCCCCCGCCGCCCCCTGTCGGTCTCCGCCCTGGTCGCCGAACTGCGCGCCACGACGGTCGACCCGCGCGCCTCCGCCACGCTCAGGGAGGCGGCGGCCCGTCGCCTCGCCAGGCTGGCGGCGCTGGCCGACGAGGACGGCAGGCCCCTGGTGCCGTCCGCCCACCCCTACCGCTGGTGGGGGATGTTCGAGCCGACCGAGAGCAAGGTCCCGCTGCGCAACCGCGACCAGCCCGTCGTGCTCTCCGGCAGCGCCCTCGACCAGCTCGCCAACACCTGCGCGCTGCAGTGGTTCCTGGGCCGCGAGGTGAAGGCCGACGCCCCCGCCACGGTGGCCCAGGGCTTCGGCAACGTGGTGCACGTCCTGGCCGACGAGGTCGCCTCCGGGCACACCCCGGCCGACCTCGACGTCCTCATGGAACGCCTCGACTCGGTGTGGAACGCCCTCGCCTTCGACGCCCCCTGGAAGTCCACCCAGGAGAAGGCCCACGCGCGGGTGGCCCTCGAACGCTTCCTGCAGTGGCACGTGATGGACCGCACGGGCCGCACACCGGTCGCCAGCGAGCACGACTTCGACGTGACGCTCGAAGCCGGCGACTACCAGGTCCGCATCCGCGGTCAGATGGACCGCGTCGAGACGGACGGCGACGGCCGCGCCTATGTCGTCGACTTCAAGACGGGCAAGCAGACGCCCACCGCCCGCGAGGTGGAGCGCCATCCCCAGCTCGCCGTCTATCAGCTCGCCGTGCGCGAAGGAGCCGTCGACGACGCCTTCGACGGCGTACGGCCCGCGCCGGGCGGCGCCGAACTCGTCCAGCTGCGTCAGGGCGCCGCCAAGCGGGACGGGGGCGACGCCCTGCCCAAGGTGCAGGCCCAGGAGCCGTTGCAGGGGGAGTGGGTCGGCGACCTGCTCGCCACGGCGGCCGGCAAGGTCCTCGACGAGCGGTTCACCCCGACCGCCGGCCAGCAGTGCGCCCACTGCGCGTTCCGCGCCTCGTGCAGCGCTCGGCCCGAAGGACGGCACGTCGTCGACTGAGCCGGGGCCGGCCGGATGAGTGGTGGGAGCCGGACGAGCGGGCGTCGGCCGAAGCGGAGCCGTCCCCCGCAGCGTCGGTGTGACGGACCGCACCACCCCTGCCGACCTGCGGTTACCGTCGGGGTGAGGGGTGATTTGTCATCGAGTGTCAGTGCCCGCCGCTAGCCTCTCTCCATGCCCGCCCGTATCAGCGATCCCGAGCAGCTCAAGGAGCTCCTCGGGATCCCCTTCACCCCGGAGCAGACGGCCTGCATCACCGCGCCGCCCGCCCCGCAGGTGATCGTGGCCGGAGCCGGGTCGGGCAAGACGACGGTGATGGCGGCGCGCGTGGTGTGGCTGGTCGGCACCGGCCAGGTCGCCCCCGAGCAGGTCCTCGGACTGACCTTCACCAACAAGGCCGCCGGAGAACTCGCCGAGCGCGTCCGCAAGGCACTCGTCAGGGCCGGCGTCACGGACCCCGACGTCATCGACCCCGACAACCCGCCGGGCGAGCCGGCGATCTCCACCTACCACGCCTTCGCCGGCCGTCTGCTGACCGATCACGGCCTGCGCATCGGCCTGGAGCCGACGGCCCGCCTGCTCGCCGACGCCACCCGCTACCAGCTCGCCGCGCGCGTGCTGCGCGAGGCGCCCGGCCCCTACCCGTCGCTCACCCGCTCCTTCGCCGACCTGATCAGCGACCTCCTCGCGCTCGACGCCGAGCTCGCCGAGCACCTCGTCCGGCCCGAGGACCTGCGCCGCTGGGACGCCGAGCTGCTGCACGCCCTGGAGGGGGCCCGGCTGACCAACGCCGACCTGCGCAAGGTGCCCGAGACGGCCGCCGCCCGGCGCGAACTGGCCGACCTGGTGCTGCGATACCGGGCCGCCAAACGCGAGCGCGACCTGCTCGACTTCGGCGACCAGATCGCCCTGGCGGCACGACTCGCCCAGGTTCCCGAAGTGGGCCCCCTCCTGCGGGACGAGTTCCGCGTCGTCCTGCTCGACGAGTATCAGGACACGTCGGTGGCCCAGCGCATCCTGCTGGCCGGTCTGTTCGGCGGCGGCACCGGCCACCCCGTGACGGCCGTCGGCGACCCCTGCCAGGCCATCTACGGCTGGCGCGGCGCGTCCGTCGCCAACCTCGACGACTTCCCCGAGCACTTCGCGCACGCCGACGGCAGCAGGGCGCGACGCCAGTCGCTCAGCGAGAACCGGCGCAGCGGCGGCCGCCTCCTGGAGCTCGCCAACGGCCTCGCCGAGCCCCTGCGCGCCATGCACGCCGGCGTCGAGGCGCTCAGCCCCGCCCCCGGCGCCGAACGCGACGGGATGGTCCGCTGCGCTCTCCTGGCCACCCACGCCGAGGAGATGGACTGGCTCGCCGACTCCGTCGCCCATCTCGTGCGCACCGGCAAGGCGCCCGGCGAGATCGCCGTCCTGTGCCGCACGGCCACCGACTTCGCGGAGATCCAGGGCGCGCTGGTCGCCCGGGACGTCCCCGTCGAGGTGGTGGGCCTCTCCGGTCTCCTGCATCTGCCCGAGGTGGCCGACCTCGTCGCCGTCTGCGAGGTCCTGCAGGACCCCGGAGCGAACGCGTCCCTGGTCCGGCTGCTCACCGGCCCGCGCTGGCGCATCGGCCCACGCGACCTCGCGCTCCTGGGCCGCCGGGCCCGGCTGCTCGTCGGCCACGCGCGCGCGGACGGCGGCGACGACCCGGACCGCCGCCTCGCCGAGGCCGTCGAGGGGGTCGACCCGTCCGAGGTGATATCGCTCGCGGACGCCCTCGACACCTTCGTCGAGACGCCCCTGTACGGCGACGACCGCGCCGGGGACGACGACGGGCTGCCCTTCTCGCCGGACGCGCGCGTGCGCTTCGCGCGACTCGCCACCGAACTGCGCGACCTGCGCCGCTCCCTGGCCGATCCCCTGATGGACGTCCTGCACCGCGTGCTGGCCGTCACCGGACTGGAGGTGGAGCTGTCGGCGTCCCCGCACGCGCTGGCCGCGCGCCGCCGGGAGACCCTGTCCAACTTCCTCGACACGGCCGCCTCCTTCGCCGCCCACGAGAGTGAGGCGAGCCTGCTGGCCTTCCTCGGCTTCCTGCGCACCGCGGCCCAGTACGAGAAGGGCCTCGACAACGCCCTGCCCGGCGGCGAGAACACCGTCAAGGTGCTCACCGCGCACCGGTCCAAGGGCCTGGAGTGGGACGTCGTGGCCGTCCCCGGCCTGGTCACCGGTACCTTCCCCAGCGGCCAGGGGCGGGAGAAGTGGACCGCGCAGGCCAAGGTGCTGCCGCACGAGCTGCGCGGCGACGCCGACACGCTCCCCGACGTCGATTCCTGGGACGCGCGGGGCATGAAGGCCTTCCACGAGGCGATGAAGGACCATCAGCACACCGAGGAGCTCCGCCTCGGCTACGTCACCTTCACCCGCCCCCGCTCCCTCCTCCTGGGCTCCGGCCACTGGTGGGGCCCCACCCAGAAGAAGCCCCGCGGTCCGTCCGGCTTCCTCCAGGCTCTGCACGACCACTGCGCGACCGGGCACGGGGAGATCGAGGTCTGGGCGGACGAACCGGCCGAGGACGCCGAGAACCCCGCCCTGCACCGGGCGACGCTCGACCAGGTCTGGCCGCTCCCGCTGGACGACGCCGCACTGGCTCGCCGGCGCGCCGCCGCCGAGACCGTCCTCGCCCACCTGGAGGACCTCGCCGCGCACGAGGACGGCCACCGCGGGGCCGCCCACGACCCGGACAGCCACGACGACCCGGACTGGCCCCCTCCGCCGGACGACGACGAGCCGCCCTACGACGAAGCGTCGCCCTACGACGAAGCGTCGCCCTACGACGAAGCGTCGCCCTACGACGGAACCGCCCCCTACTTCGACGGAAGCGACCCCTACGACGAGACAGGCCCTTACGACGAGGCGGCCGCCCACGAAGACGCGATCCCTTACGGCGACGCGGTCCCTCGCGAAGTCGATCCCGAGCGCAGGTCCGTCCGCGCGTCCGTGCCCCACCAGGCCACGGCCCCCAAGGTGCCCGCGACCCGTCCGCGCGGGGACGCCCTCACCCCTGAGGAGGCCCGCGCCGTCGCCTCCTGGGACCGCGACCTCGACGCGCTCGCCGGAGAGCTCCTGCGCGCCCGCCGGAGCGTCACGGACGTCCCCCTTCCGACGACCCTGACCGCCTCCCAGGTGCTGCAGCTGGCCACCGACCCGGACGGTCTCGCCCAGGAACTCGCGCGCCCCATGCCACGCCCCCCGCAGCCGGCCGCGCGCCGGGGCACCCGGTTCCACGCCTGGGTGGAGTCCCGTTTCGAGGAACTGACGCTCCCCCTGCTGGGGCCGGACGAACTGCCCGGAGGCGACGCGGAGATCGCCGACGAACGCGACCTGCAGGCGCTCAAGGACGCCTTCGAACGCACCGAGTACGCCCACCGCACGCCCTACCGCGTCGAGGCGCCTTTCCAGCTCGCCCTCGCCGGCCGTGTCGTCCGGGGACGCATCGACGCGGTCTACAAGGAGGGCGACGGAGACTCGGCGACCTACGACATCCTCGACTGGAAGACCCACCGCGCCCACACCGCCGACCCCCTCCAGCTCGCGCTGTACCGGCTGGCGTGGGCCGAGCAGCAGGGCGTGCCCGTGGAATCCGTCACAGCGGCGTTCCTGTACGTGCGCACCGGCGACGTCGTCCGTCCGCAGGGACTGCCCGACCGGGCCGCGCTGGAGCGCCTGTTGACCGGGGACGAGGCCACCGGGCGCGACCGCGACGGACGACCCGGGGGAGCCGCGGCCGTTCAAGGGCCCGGCGAGGATGTCGGCGCGGGCCGATAGGCTCGTGACCATGAGCCATTCCGTTGACAGTGCCGTCAGCGCCGTCCGCAGGTACGTCGAACAGCACCGCGCCGCCTTCCTCGACGACCTCGCCGAGTGGCTGCGCATCCCGTCGGTGTCGGCCCAGCCCGACCACGCGTCCGACGTACGGCGCAGCGCGGACTGGCTCGCCGCCAAACTGAGCGAGACCGGCTTCCCCACCGTCGAGGTCTGGCCGACGCCGGGTGCGCCCGCCGTGTACGCCGAGTGGCCCTCCGGCGATCCGCAGGCCCCCACCGTCCTGGTGTACGGCCATCACGACGTGCAGCCCGCCGCCCGCGAGGACGGCTGGGACACGGACCCCTTCGAGCCCGTCGTGCGCGGCAACCGCCTCTACGCGCGCGGGGCGGCCGACGACAAGGGGCAGGTCTTCTTCCACACCCTGGGGGTGCGCGCCCACCTCGCCGCGACCGGGCGCACGGCCCCGGCCGTGACCCTCAAACTGCTGATCGAGGGCGAGGAGGAGTCCAGCTCACCGAACTTCCGCGCCCTGGTCGAGCAGCGGGCGCAGCGGCTGACCGCGGACGCCGTGATCGTCTCCGACACCGGCATGTGGTCCGAGGACACCCCCACGGTGTGCACGGGCATGCGCGGTCTCGCCGAGTGCGAGATCCGGCTCTTCGGACCCGACCAGGACATCCACTCGGGCTCCTTCGGCGGCGCCGTGCCCAACCCGGCCACCGCCGCCGCCCGCCTGGTGGCGGCGCTGCACGACGAGCAGGCGCGGGTGGCCGTCCCCGGGTTCTACGACGGCATCGTCGAGCTCACCGACCGTGAGCGCGAACTCTTCGCCGAGCTGCCCTTCGACGAAGCGCAGTGGTTGCGCACCGCCAGGTCGCACGCCGCCCACGGCGAGGCGGGGCACACCACCCTGGAGCGCGTCTGGGCCCGACCGACCGCCGAGGTCAACGGCATCGGCGGCGGCTACCAGGGCCCCGGCAGCAAGACGATCGTCCCGTCCTCGGCCTTCGTGAAGCTGTCCTTCCGGCTCGTCGCCGGCCAGGACCCCGAGCACGTCGAGAAGGCCGTCCGCGCGTGGGCCGCCGAGCAGCTGCCCGCCGGGATCCGGCACGAGATCACCTTCAGCCCGGCCACCCGTCCGTGTCTGACCCCGCTGGACCACCCGGCGCTGCGGTCGGTGGTCCGCGCCATGGGCCGCGCCTTCGAAGCCCCCGTCCGCTTCACCCGCGAGGGCGGCTCGGGGCCGGCCGCCGACCTGCAGGAGGTGCTCGGCGCCCCCGTGCTCTTCCTGGGCATCTCCGTCCCCTCGGACGGCTGGCACGCGCCGAACGAGAAGGTCGAGCTGGATCTCCTCCTCAAGGGCGTCGAGACCGCCGCCCACCTCTGGAGCGACCTCGCGGAGAACTGGCGTCATGCGCCCTGACGTCCGCGACCGGCCCGGAGGGCCCGCGTGCGGGGCGCACACTGGAGGGGCCGCCCCGCACCCCGACACCGCACCCGACCCGGTCGCCCCCTGCTGTACGTCCCGCTGAACCGCCCGCCGAAACAACCGTTCAACCGGGGGAGTTGGAAGTACCCGTGACCACCTGGACCGACCAGAACGCCGATCGACCCCTCTCGCTCACCGCTCCGAGCGGCGTCGACCGGGCCGCCCACCACCGGCTCGACGAGGCCTGGCTGGCCGCGGCGTGGAGCCACCCGACCACGCGGTGCTTCGTGGTCTCCGGCGGCCAGGTCCTCATCGACGAGACGTCCGACGGCCGCACCGAGCTCGTCATGACCCCGTCGTTCGAGGCGCCGCTCACCGAGGCGCACCGCTACTTCCTGGGGACCGACGACGACGGCGTCAGCTACTTCGCGCTCCAGAAGGACACGCTGCCCGGCCGTATCGACCAGTCCGCGCGCCCGGCCGGACTGCGCGAGGCGGGACTGCTGCTGTCGCCCCGCGACGTGGGCCTGATGGTGCATGCGGTCGGCCTGGAGAACTGGCAGCGCACCCACCGTTTCTGCTCCCGCTGCGGCGAGCGCACGGTCATCGCAGCGGCCGGCCACATCCGCCGCTGCCCCGCCTGCGGCGCCGAGCACTACCCGCGCACCGACCCCGCGGTGATCATGGCCGTCACCGACGACGACGACCGCATCCTCCTCGGCCGTCAGGTGCACTGGCCCGAGGGCCGCTTCTCCACCCTCGCCGGCTTCGTGGAGCCGGGGGAGTCCATCGAGCAGTCCGTGCGCCGTGAGGTCTTCGAGGAGGCCGGCATCAGCGTCGGCCCGGTCGAGTACGTCGCGAGCCAGCCCTGGCCCTTCCCGTCCAGCCTCATGCTGGGCTTCATGGCCCGCGCCACGTCCACCGACATCGACGTCGACGGCGACGAGATCCACGAGGCCCGCTGGTTCTCCCGCGACGAACTCGGCGCCGCCTTCGACTCCGGCGAGGTGCTGCCCCCTTACGGGATCTCCATCGCGGCCCGGCTGATCGAGCTCTGGTACGGCAAGCCGCTGCCCACCCGCGGCGTCTGACCCGACGCGCACGAAGGGCGGCCCCGAAAGCTCGGGGCCGCCCTTCGTCGTACGGCTGCGCCTGGTCACGCGCCGGACAGGATCACACGCCGATCTTCTGCTTCACCTGCGCCAGCGACGGGTTCGTCAGCGTCGAACCATCGGGGAAGAGCACGGTCGGCACCGTCTGGTTTCCGCCATTCGCCTTCTCCACGAACGCGGCGGACTCCGGGTCCTGCTCGATGTTGATCTCGGTGTACGCGATGCCCTCGCGGTCCATCTGCTTCTTCAGCCGCTGGCAGTAGCCGCACCACGTGGTGCTGTACATCGTCACGGTGCCCAGCATGTCTTTCGTGCTCCTTCGGCGGGTCGTGGGGACGGGGGTCGTAGGAGGGGAACGTACGGGGAAGGGCTGCCATTCCCGTGAGCCGGGGCCCGGCAATGCCGTGAGCGGAGGCCGGGCGGCGGGCGACCGAGGTGACGCTCGCCGCATTAGTACGACTGCGCGGGCCCGCCTGTGGACAACCGTCTCGACCGCCTCCGGCGACCTGGCAGCATGGCTGTGTGACAGCAGCAACGCACTCCTCCCTCTTCCCGCAGGCACCGGACTCGGCCGACGCGGTGCTCGAAGGGCTCGACCCCGAGCAGCGCGAGGTGGCCACCGCCCTGCGCGGTCCGGTGTGCGTGCTGGCGGGAGCCGGCACCGGCAAGACCCGGGCGATCACCCATCGCATCGCCTACGGCGTCCGAGCCGGCATTCTGCAGCCCTCCAGCGTGCTCGCCGTCACCTTCACCAACCGCGCCGCCGGGGAGATGCGGGGCCGGCTGCGCCAGCTCGGCGCCCAGGGCGTCCAGGCCCGCACCTTCCACTCCGCCGCCCTGCGTCAGCTCCAGTACTTCTGGCCGAAAGCGATCGGTGGCTCCCTGCCCCGGCTCGTCGACCGCAAGATCCAGCTCGTCGCGGACGCGGCCGCGGCCTGCCGTATCCGACTCGACCGCGGCGAGCTGCGGGACGCCACCGCGGAGATCGAGTGGTCCAAGGTCACCCAGACCGTCCCGGCCGACTACGCCCTGGCCGCCGTCAAGGCGGGCCGCGAGATCCCCCGGGACCCCGCCGAGATCGCCCAGCTCTACGCCTCCTACGAGGACCTCAAACGGGCCCGCGGCGTCATCGACTTCGAGGACGTCCTGCTGCTGACCGTCGCCGTCCTGCAGGACCGGCAGGACATCGCCGAGCAGGTCCGCACCCAGTACCAGCACTTCGTCGTCGACGAGTACCAGGACGTCAGCCCCCTCCAGCAGCGCCTGCTCGAACTGTGGCTCGGAGACCGGGACGACCTCTGCGTGGTCGGCGACGCCAGCCAGACGATCTACTCCTTCACCGGGGCCACCCCCGACCACCTCCTCGACTTCCGCACCCGCCACCCCGGCGCCACCGTCGTCAAGCTGGTGCGCGACTACCGCTCCACGCCCCAGGTCGTCCACCTCGCCAACGGCCTGCTCGCCCAGGCCCGCGGCCGCGCCGCGGACCACCGCCTGGAGCTGATCTCCCAGCGCGCCCCCGGCCCCGAGCCCGCCTACGCCGAGTACCCCGACGAGCCGGCCGAGGCGGAGGGTGCGGCCCGCCGTATCCGTGAACTCCTCGACGGGGGCGTCCCGGCCGCGGAGATCGCCGTCCTGTTCCGCACGAACGCGCAGTCCGAGACCTACGAACAGGCGCTGGCCGACCGCGGCGTCCCGTACCAGCTGCGCGGCGCCGAGCGGTTCTTCGACCGCCCCGAGGTGCGCAAGGCGAGCGTGGCCCTGCGCGGCGCGGCACGCTTCGGCGGCAACGACGCCCTCCTGGAAGACGCCGTCGATCTGCCCTCCCAGGTGCGTGCCGTCCTTTCCGGCGAGGGCTGGACCAACCGGCCGCCGGCCGGTTCCGGAGCCGTCCGGGAGCGCTGGGAGTCGTTGGCCGCGCTGGCCAACCTCGCCCAGGACTTCGCCGCCGCCCAGCCCGGCGCCACGCTCGCCGACCTGGTCGCCGAGCTCGACGAGCGCGCGAGCGCCCAGCACGCCCCGACCGTGCAGGGCGTCACCCTGGCCTCCCTGCACTCGGCCAAGGGCCTCGAGTGGGACGTCGTCTTCCTCGTCGGCGTCGCCGAGGGCATGATGCCGATCAGCTACGCCAAGACCGACGAGCAGATCGAGGAGGAGCGCCGCCTTCTCTACGTAGGGGTCACCCGGGCCCGCGAACGTCTCCACGTCTCCTGGGCGCTCTCCCGCTCACCGGGCGGCCGCGCCGGTCGCCGCCCCAGTCGTTTCCTCGACGGTCTGCGTCCCGGTTCGGGCACCGCCGCCGGTCGCGGCGGCGCCGGAGGCGCGGGAGGCATCGAGCGCGGCTTCACCGGCGTCGCGGCTCACGCGCCCGTCGCGCCGCGCCGGACCCAGCGCGCCCCGGCCCGCTGCCGGGTCTGCGGACGGACCCTGACCGACGCCGGTGAGATGAAGCTGATGCGCTGCGAGGACTGCCCCTCCGACATGGACGAGGGACTCTACGAACGGCTGCGGGAGTGGCGGGCGGGCCAGGCGCGGCGCAGCGGACAGCCGGCGTACTGCGTCTTCACCGACAAGACGCTGATGGCGATCGCCGAGGCCGTGCCCGACGAGGAGGGCGAGCTGGCGCGGATCCCGGGCGTCGGAGTGCGCAAGCTCAACCGCTACGGGACCGATGTTCTGGCCATCTGCGCAGGCCAGGACGTCGCAGGAGGTGACACGGAGGACTGAGGGGCGGGGCGCGCGGGATTGATCCGAACTCGTCGGAAAAATAGTTTGCGCATGCCCCGGCAATCCCCATAGGTTCTTAGACACGGAAACGGCGGCCTTCTCCAAGGCCCTGATTCCGTGCTGTACTTGCATACCCGTCGGACCGGTCTCATCCCCGGTCCCCCGAGACGCCGAGAGGAGGCGATTCCAGTGATCATCATCAACCGCAGCTCTGCCGCCGAACTGACCGATTGCTCGGTCGTCTCCGCGTGCATGCTCGGCGTTTCCACCCTGGGCACCGGTCTGTCCGTCATCAGTGTCGGTCGGCCGGCGTCCACCTCCATCGCCTCCGCGGATGTTCCCGTCCGTGAGCGCAATGAGCGACCGATCGAGGCACTGGAAGCAGTAAAGGGACAGGCGCACGCCTATGCCTTTGCGGCAGCCGGTGCCGGATCCCGGAAGCAGACGACGCAGCACCACCTTATGTGGGCCTTCCGTGGGCCGGAACCCTGGAGTGATCCAGCCTGATCGACGATCAGGCCGGCGCCTTCAGGGCCGCGGAACCCCACCCGGGATCCGCGGCCCTTCTGTTTGTCCCGAACACCGGGACGACGGAGCGAAGGGGCCTCGGGACAAGAAAAGAACCCGGTACCCGCCGACACCCGGTCCTACCGGACCGGACCGACCAGACGAGGAAAAACACACCGTGCAACTCGAAGCGCACGCCCCGTCCGTACCGCCTTCCGAAACGATCCCCCCGCCCGGCCTCCCGAAGGACCCCACCTTGACCCCGCTCACGGCGCTCACCGCGCTCGACGACGCCATCGAGAACCTCGGCGTGCCCGTCCCCTGCCGTTCCTACGACCCGGAGGTCTTCTTCGCCGAGACGCCGGCCGACGTCGAGTACGCCAAGTCCCTCTGCCGCACCTGCCCGCTGATCGAGGCCTGCCTCGCCGGCGCCAAGGAGCGGCGCGAGCCCTGGGGTGTCTGGGGTGGCGAGCTGTTCGTCCAGGGTGTCGTCGTCGCCCGCAAGCGGCCGCGTGGTCGCCCGCGCAAGAACCCGGTCACAGCATGAACATCGCAGGAACGATCGACCGCCCCCTCACGCAAGACCCCAAGAAGCAGGCCCCGATGAAGCCGTTCACCAGCGAGCCCGCAGGCTCCGCGACCGAAGACGTCACCACCACCGGCGCGTACGACTCGCGTCAGAACAGGACCCGCGAGATGCAACTCATCCCAGAAGCCCTGGCTCGTGCGCATATGCACGACCGACTGCGGGAGGCCGAGCAGGGGCGCCAGGCCGCGCGCCTGCTGGCCGCTCGCCGGATGCAGCGTCGGGCCGAGCGCGCCTCGCTGCGCGCCCGCCGGGCGCTCGCCATGGCCGTGATGCAGTAACGACACCCACCTGAAGCGGTGGCCTCCCGACCGACCGGGAGGCGAAGCTTCCGCGCGGGGGCCGGTCCGTCCGAACGGACCGGCCCCGCGGTGCGTTGTGCGGACCGATCGCGTCCGCGGCGTTATCGTCCCGAGGATGACGCGTTCTCCCGGAGACAGCGACCGAGGCGACTCCTGCGCCGAGCCCGGCCCCCTGGCCTGCGCCCGCTGTGGGGCCCAGGCAGCCCAGCCGCCGCCCCTCACGTGGAGCTGCTCCGTTCAGGACGGCGTCCGGCACTTTCTCTGCGAGGCCTGTGCCCGCGACCACCTGAGGGCGATCGAAGGGCGACTGGACTCGGACTGGTGGTGAGAACCGTCACACCGTGAGGGGCGGGCTCGCTGTCTGGACGGGATCCCGCCCGCCCCGCGCTTCTTCCCGGCTCACGCCTCGGCGACCGACTCCTCCGGTTCCTCGGATTCCTCGACGTCCTCCGGGAGGAACCCCGGCAGCCATTCCTCCAGTTCCTCGCGCAGTCGCACCGTCGCGCCGAGCTGGCACAGCACACCGATCGTGCTCAGGGTCACCCGGTGGATCAACAGATAGGCCGGCGGCAGGTTGAGCTGCTTGCCCAACTGGTGGGCGGGGGAGCGTATGTCGGCGATCCTCGCGGCCTGGCTGCGCATCCAGCCACGAGTGAAGGTGAACTCCTCCGCTCGGGCCGGCTCGATGATCGGCAGGAGGTAGTCGAGGACCGCGTCGGGATCCAGCTCGATGGACGACTTGACGAATCCCTCCCTGCGCAGCAGTTCGTAGACGCCCTCAGCCTCGCCCTCCAGCGTCATGCGCAGGGACTCGCCGATCGGGTCGGGCAGGCCGCCCGGGAGCCGGTCGACGGTGCCGAAGTCCAGGACGCCCAGCCGCCAGTCGTCCTCGCCGCCCGGTCCGCCCGGCAGCAGACGGAAGTTGCCCGGGTGCGGGTCGGCGTGCAGCAGGCCGGTGCGTGCCGGCCCGGAGAAGAGGAAACGGGACAGCAGCTGACCGGCGCGGTCGCGCTGGGCGTCGGTGCCGTCGGCGATCACCTCGGACAGCGGCACTCCGTCCATCCACTCGGTGACCAGGATCTGGTCGCACTGGTGGACGACCGCCGGGACCACGACGTCGGGGTCGTCGGCGAACTCCTCGGCGTGGGTCTGCTGGGCCTGCGCCTCCAGGCTGTAGTCGAGCTCCTCAGAGACCCGGTCCCTGAGCTCGGAGATCAAGGGCTTGACGTCCATGCCGGGGATGAGCGGGCCCAACAGCCTCGCGAAACGGCTGAGTTGGTTCAGGTCGGACAGCAGGGCCTCGCCGGCCCCGGGGTACTGGACCTTCACCGCGACCTCGCGGCCGTCGTGCCACACCGCTCGGTGCACCTGGCCGATCGAAGCGGCCGCGGCCGGCTTGTCGTCGAACTCCAGGAACAGCTCGGACCAGCCCTCGCCGAGCTGCGCGGCGAGCACGGAGTGCATCGTGCGCGTCGGCATCGGCGGGGCGGCGTCCTGGAGCTTGGTGAGAGCCGCGCGGTAGGGCCCGGCCACCTCCTCGGGCAGGGCGGACTCGAAGACGGACAGTGCCTGTCCGAACTTCATCGCGCCGCCCTTCAGCTCGCCCAGCACCTTGAAGAGCTGTTCGGCGGTGCGCTGCTGCAGCTCGCGGCCGACGATCTCCGCGGACTCGCCCACGATCCGCTTGCCCAGGCCCCAGGTCGCCCGCCCGGCGAAGCCGAGCGGGAGCGCGGCGAGCTTGGCGGTCCGGGTGACCGCCTTCCGGGGAAGATCAGACATGCGCCCTCCAAGTCTCAGACAACCGCGTCGCGTCCGCCGTACGGCGACGCTGCGTCGGATGCCGATGCCTCTCCATTGTCGCGTGCGACCCCCGGTGTTCGGAGGGGTGTTCCCGCTCACCTTTGCGCGCGGCCCCGCACGGACACGCGGAGTGAGGCCGCACCGGCCGAGCGTGCCACTGCAGGGTGGGCGAGCGGACCTCCCAGCGTGTGGCCTCACCGACCGGGGTCCGGCCGTCGAGGAAGGCGAGTGCGTGGGCGGCAGCCAGCCCGGCGACGGCCGTGGCGAGGGCCAGGTCGCAGGCGCCGGCCGCTCGCTTCCTGCCGGAGTGCCACTGGGCGACCAGCCGCGGCCAGGCCGGGTCCCGGTCGATGCGCTCCTGCTGCAGACACCCCGCGCAACCCGTCTCGCCCGGCAGCACGAGGGGACCGACGACGCCCGTGCCCTCCACGACGCCGGTATAGAGGTGAGGGGTGCCCGAGGCGATGAGGGGCTCGGCCGCCGAGGGCGCGGGCGCGTGCACGGACACGTCGTCCCGTGGGGCGAGGATCACCAGGCTGAAACCGGGGGTGTCCGACCCGGTGGGTGAGTCCGGGCGACGGCGCGGCGGGCGGTCCGGTGCGGCGCGGCGTACGGCGCGGCGGGCGGACTCGTCCCGACGCTCGCCGATCGCCTCGGCCGGCAGGCCGCCCGGAGCGACGTCCTCCGGCTCCACCCGGCCGCCGTCCCGCACGTCCACCTCGCCGACGCCCGCCCCCGACAGCAGCGCGGCGAGCACCGCGCCGACCCGGCCTGCGCCGCGCACCTGGACCCGCAGCCCGCGCCGGGCGGCCAGGTGCTCGATCGCGTCGCCCGGTTCCGGCGCGAGAAGGGAGAGCGCGGCGAGGTCGGGACGCAGGCGGGCCATGACCTCCTTGTTCTCGCGCAGCGCGCAGGCGTCGGGCCCGCCGCCGCGGGCGTCGTCGAGCAGCCCGGCCCGGGCCAGCCGCTCCACCAGCCGGTCGACATGGCCGTCCGGCAGATCCATGCGGCGGCCCTCCTCGCGCAGCAGCGGCAGCCCGCGCGTGCCGTCCAGCAGGTCGAGGAAGCTGCCGGTGGCCGTGTCCACCGGGCCGAGTGTCAGTGCGTGCGTCGGCGTCATCCCGAACTGCACCGTGTTGAGGTCGCGCCAGCCGCGCCGCAGCGCGGGTTTCACCGTCGGATGCATCGAAGGCCCCCGTTCGCCTGGAAACTCCCCGTCACGTCGACGGAGCGGGGCGTGGGGTGTCCTCGCTCCGCCGACGAGTGCCAGCATGCCGGGGTCCGGCGGAGCCCGTCGAAAGTTGTCCACAGGCGGAGGCGTTCATCGTATGAATCCGTCGTATGAGGCACATGTGACGGGAGAGATCGAAACCGAACCGTCCCGGAGTCGGGACTTCCCCCGTGTGCAGCGGGTAACGTCGGGGCGTGTCCGCCGACCCACTGCACCGCGCCGGAACACCACAGCGCATGACGACGAGCCAGCCGCCGAGCGGCTCACGGGCGAGCGCGATCGAGGTCCGCAGGAGCGCCCGTCGACGTCGGACGGTCTCCGCGTACCGCGAGGGCGACCGCACCATCGTGCTGATCCCCGCCCGGATGTCCGAGGCCGAGGAGCAACGCTGGGTGAGCGTCATGCTCGACAAGCTCGCCGCGCAGGAGAGCCGGCGGGTGCCGGGGGACGCCGAGCTGGCCGAGCGCGCGGAGCGGCTGTCGGCCCAGTGCTTCGGGGGCCGGGCCCGGCCCACCTCGGTGCGCTGGGTGACCAACCAGAACACGCGGTGGGGATCGTGCACCCCGGCCGAGGGCAGCATCCGGCTGTCGCACCGCCTCAAGGGCATGCCCGAGTACGTCATCGACTACGTCCTCGCCCATGAGCTCGCGCACCTGCTCGTGCCCGGCCACGGCCCCGACTTCTGGCGGCTGCTGGAGGCGTACCCGCGCACCGAGCGCGCACGCGGCTACCTGGAGGGCGTCGTCGCGGCGGAACGGCTGCCCCACCTGCCCGGCACGAGCGGGGAGTGACCTGCTCCGCGCGCGGTGAACCCGTCCCGCCTCGGGTGACGCCGGTTGTGTACCGGGTCTGTACCGACGTCGTGCGTTGTCCGACTTTGCCGTTAGCCTGACGCGACGCACTCGCAATCGGGATGGGGGACGGTCGTTACGCATGCCCAGGGAATTCCAGCGCGGCCACAAGGCCAGGATCAGTGACCTCACCGCGGGCACCGATCTGTACGTAGGCGTGCAGATCGCCGCACCCGGCCTGACCTTCGACATCAGCTGCTTCGGTCTCGACGCCGAGGAGCGACTCTCGGACGACCGGTACTTCGTCTTCTTCAACCAGCCGAAGTCTCCCGAGGAGTCCATCCAGCTCCTGGGCGCCCAGGCCGGCGACACGGAGTCCTTCCGCATCACCCTGGACCGGATCCCGCCGCAGATCCAGAAGCTCTCCTTCACGGCGACCCTCGACGGCGCCGGGCAGATGTCGCAGATCAACCCCGGCTATCTCCGCATCGTCGCGGGCGGTGAGGAAGTGGCCCGCTACGCGTTCAGCGGTTCGGAGTTCACCACCGAGCGCGCCGTGATGCTGGGCGACTTCTATCTGAAGGACGTCTGGCGGTTCGCGGCCGTCGGCCAGGGCTTCGACGGCGGTCTGGACGCGCTGCTGAAGAACTTCGGCGGCGAGGTCGCGGAGGAGGAGGCGCCCGCCGCGCCGCCCCAGCCGCAGGCCGGCGGCACCGGTCCCGGCTTCGCTCCCCCCACGTTCGGCGCCCCGCCGGCTCCGGCTCCGGCTCCGGCTCCGGCTCCGGCCCCCGCCCCGCACCAGCCGCAGCCCGCCGCGCAGGGCTTCGCGCCCCCGCCCGGCGCGTTTCCGCCGCCCGCCCCGGCGCCCGCGCCCTCGGTGCACGCCGCGCCGACCATCGTCGCGCCCCTGGCCCCGCCCGGCGGCGGCCACGTCCCGCCCCCGGCCCCCGCGCCGGCGCCCTACGGCCAGCCGCCGCAGCAGCCCTACGGACAGGGCCCTGCGCCGACCGCCCCCATGCCGCCCGGCTACGGCCAACAGCCGCCGCAGGCCCCGCCCGGCTACGGACAGCCGACCCCGCCGCCCGGCTACGGCCAGCAGCCGCCGTTCGGACAGGTCCCCGGTCAGCAGGCGTACGGCGTGCCGCAGGGCGCACCGCAGGGCGGCGCCGGGGTGGCCGCCGCTCTCCAGCAGTTCAAGGAGACGCCCACCGGGCAGCGCTGGACGCAGCAGAACAAGAAGCTGATCCGCGTCGACCTCGGCATGGGCGGCCAGCCCGTGCTCGCCCGCCAGGGCAGCATGGTCCTCTACCAGGGCAAGGTCGACTTCAGCTACAAGGGCGCCGGATTCGCCGGGCGGATCGTCGGCAACGCCACCGGCCAGGAGATGCAGCTGATGCGCTGCACCGGCCAGGGGCAGGTCTTCCTCGCCGAGAACTCCACCCATGTGCACCCCATCGAACTCCAGGGCGACGCGATCTGCGTCTCCGCGGAGAACGTCCTCGCCTTCGACGAGAGCCTCCAGTACGAGGTCCGCCGCATCGAGGGCCACGGCATTCCCGGCGGCGCGCTGTTCACCATGCAGTTCCAGGGCACCGGCACGATCGTCGTGAAGACGCACGGCACGCCCGTCGTCCTGCCGGTCACGCCCACCACGTTCGCCGACTGCAACGCCGTCGTCGCCTGGTCGGCCGCCTCCCAGGTGGTCGTCTCCAGCCAGGTGCGGATGCGACGCAACGCCTACCCCGGCGACACCGGAGAGAGCGTCAACCTCCAGTTCCGGGGAGCTCCCGGCAACTTCATCGTCGTCCAGCCGTACGAGGTCTGAGGGAGCCCGTCATGAACCAGCCGCTCGCGGGCTACGCCCCCGCACCCGTCACCGCCCGCATGGAGAACCACGGCAACCACATGCTGAAGGTCGCCATGCAGACCGGCAACGACCTCTTCGCGCGCGTGGGCTCGATGGTCGCCTATGAGGGCTTCGTCCAGTACGAGCCCAACCCGCCGGCCGTGCGCCAGATCGCGCGCGACTGGATGACCGGGGAGGGCGCGCCACTGATGAAGTGCACCGGCGACGGTCTGCTCTACCTCGCCGACTACGGCGCGAACGTCGTCGTGATCAACCTCAACGGCGACGGCATCTCCGTCAACGCCACCAACCTGCTCGCCTTCGACGCCCACCTCACCTGGGGCGTCGAGCGCGTCAAGGGGCTCGCGAAGTTCGCCGGCCAGGGATTGTGGAACACCAAGATCAGCGGCCAGGGATGGGTCGCGCTGACCTCCCGGGGCAAGCCGATCGTCGTCGACTGCGGCGGCGGCGAGGACGAGACGTACGTCGACCCCGACGCGCTCGTCGCCTGGTCCCCGAACCTCAAGGTGAAGGGCAAGCGCAGCTTCAAGGCGCAGTCGCTCATCGGCCGGGGCAGCGGCGAGGCCTACCAGATGGCCTTCTCCGGCCAGGGCATCGTCGTCGTCCAGCCCAGTGAGGACAGCACCGACCGCCTCCGGGTCCGGGGCTGAGGGGGAACCAGAAACGCCATGCAGAGCCCACTTTTCGCGCACAACGACGCGCAGACCCAGGAACGCTGGAGTCTGCAGAACAAGCAGATGCTCCGGATCGCCCTGGAGGGCCACGACGACATCCTCGCCCGCAAGGGCACGATGGTCGCCTATCAGGGCCTGATGGAGTTCGACGCCGAGTACCAGAGCAACCAGCAGGGGCGCGCGCGGGCGTACACGGGCGAGGGCCTGGACCTGATGCGCTGCCACGGGCAGGGCACGGTCTACCTCGCCAACCTCGCCCAGCACATCCACGTGATGGAGGTGGAGCAGGACGGCCTGACCGTGGACAGCAGCTATGTGCTCGCCATGGACTCCTCGCTGCACCACGAGGTCATCGCCGTCGACAGCCTCTACGGCATCTCCGGCTCGGGGAAGTACCAGCTGAACATCACCGGCCGCGGCAAGGTCGCCCTGATGACCTCGGGCGCGCCCCTGATGATGCAGGTCACCCCGGACAAGTACGTCAACTGTGACGCCGACGCCATCGTCGCCTGGTCCACCGGGCTGCGGGTGCAGATGCAGGCGCAGACCCACTCCTCCGGGGTGTGGCGCCGGCGCGGCAACACCGGGGAGGGCTGGGAGCTCAGCTTCATGGGCTCCGGCTACGCGCTCGTGCAGCCCAGCGAGCTGCTGCCGCCGCAGAACGCGGCGCTCGGCTCCGGCCTGGCCGCCCAGTACGGCATGGGCCAGCAGGGAGTGCGCGGTCAGAACCAGGGCAACGCCTGGAGCTGACCGACCGCCGGAGACGAGGTAAGGGGCGACCGCCCGGCGGGCCGCCCCTTACCCGTGCCGGTCACAACCGTGCGCGGGTCGCCTCCAGCAGCCGTACGACCGATTCGTCGGCGACGTCCGCCACCTGCGCGTACGGGAACCAGCGCAGGTCCAGGGACTCGTCGCTCATGGCCTCCACGGACCCGGCCGGGGCCAGCGCCGCGTACTGGACGTCGTAGTGCCAGGCGCACGGCGTCAGATGACGGTCGAGCCGGACCGGGCCGCCGGGCAGCAGGGCCAGACCCGGGACACCCGACTCCTCGGTCCCCTCCCGCAGGGCGGCGGCCGCCAGCGTCGCGTCGCCCGGCTCGCAGTGCCCGCCCGTCTGCAGCCACATCCGCAGCTTCTTGTGCAGTGTCAGCAGCACCCGTTCCCGCTCCGGGTCGATCACCAGCGCGCTCGCCGTGACGTGCCCGTTCCGGCAGGCCTTCCACATACCGTCGGGATGCGCCGTCAGGTGGTCCAGGTAGGACTGGCGCAGTTCTTCCTGGCCCTCGTACCCCTTCAGGACGAGGACCGCGTCGTCGTACAGGCTCACTCGGTGTCGTCGCCCCTGGAGTCGCTCTCGTCGCCGTCCTTCTTCAGGCCGTCGCCCTTCTTCAGGTCGTCGTCCTTCGTCGGACCGTCGTCCTTCGTCAGGTTCGGCTTCTCGCCGAGGCCGCCGCCGCTCGCGGCCTCGCCGAGCATCTTGTCGAGCTCGGAGAAGTCCATGTGCTCGCTGTGCACGAAGCCGTCCGGGTCGTCCAGGTCGGAGGCCGTGGGCAGCATGTCCGGGTGCGCCCACAGCGCGTCACGGCCGTCGACCCCGCGCGCGTCCGTCAGCGAGGCCCACAGACGGGACGCGTCCCGCAGCCGGCGCGGGCGCAGCTCCAGGCCGATCAGCGTCGCGAACGTCTGCTCCGCGGGACCGCCGGTGGCCCGGCGGCGGCGCAGCGTCTCGCGCAGCGCGTCGGCGGACGACAGGCGTGGTTTGGCGGCCGCGTGCACCACCGCGTCCACCCAGCCCTCGACGAGCGCCAGAGCCGTCTCCAGACGCGCCAGCGCGGCCTTCTGCTCCGGGGTGTCCTCCGGCTGGAACATGCCCTGCTGCAGCGCGTCCTGCAGCTGCTCGGGGTTCTGCGGGTCGAACTGGCCGACCACGTCCTCCAGCTTGGCGGTGTCGACCTTGATCCCGCGCGCGTAGCCCTCCACGGCGCCGAACAGGTGCGAGCGCAGCCACGGCACGTGCGCGAACAGGCGCTGGTGGGCCGCCTCGCGCAGGGCGAGATACAGCCGCACCTCGTCCTGCGGCACGCCCAGGTCCTTGCCGAAGGCCGCGATGTTCACCGGCAGCAGCGCCGCACGCCCGGCCGGGCCGAGCGGAAGGCCGATGTCGGTCGACCCGACGACCTCGCCCGCGAGGACGCCGACGGCCTGCCCGATCTGCGAGCCGAACATCGCCCCGCCCATCGAGCGCATCATGCCGATCAGCGGGCCGGCCATGGCCTGCATCTCCTCCGGCAGGACGTCGCCCATCGCGGCGCCGACGCGTTCGGCGACCGGGTCGACGAGCTCCTTCCACGCGGGCAGGGTCGCCTCGACCCACTCCGCGCGCGACCACGCCACCGCGGACCCGGCGCCGGACGGCAGCGAGGTGGCGTCGTCCAGCCACAGGTCGGCCAGGCGGACGGCCTCCTGGACGGCGGTGCGCTCGGAGGAACCGACGCTCGCGTCCTTGACGCCGTCGGACGTGCCCTGGGAGACGGTCTGGCGGGCGATCTGCTGGGCCATGTCCCAGTTCACCGGCCCGCCCTCGTACGAGAGCATCTGACCGAGCTGCTGGAACGCGGCCCCCAGGTCGTTGGGGTTCAGCGAACCGAACATCGCGGCGAGCGGGTTGTCGGCGCCCGGGGCGCCGAAGCCTCCGGCGCCGGGCAGCCCGCCGAAGCCGAACGGGTTGGCCGGTCCCTGACCACCGCCGCTCTGCGAGTCCTTCTTCTTGCCCTCGTCGCCGTCTTCCGGCTCCTCCGGCGGAAGGCCGAATCCGAATGGGGTGTCACTCACGGGGTTCCTCGGCTGGTAAGGCCACCGGTTTCTCGGCCGGCGGCGACTGCCCTGCAACACCACCCAGCGTAGACACCCCGGCTCGATCGGGCCTCGGTGCTTCGCCGACTGTCGGCCTGCGGCAGGATGGATGCCACCTGGTACGTACGCGTCACTCACGCCCGTATGCCAAGACAACCGCTGGAGACACCTGGTGAGTTCCCCAGATCCGCAGGTTCGCGCAGCGCGAAACCCTTCGACCCCGGGCGGTTCGCGCGGGCCCGTCGTCGCCGTGACCGGCGCGGCGAACGGGGTGGGCGCGCTGCTCACGGAGCGGCTCGCCGCATCGGAGGAGGTCAAGCAGGTCGTCGCCATCGACGAGCGGCGCGGCGAGTGCGACGCCGCCCAGTGGCACGTCCTCGACGTCCGTGATCCGGCGATCGCCGACAAACTGCGCGGGGCCGACGTCGTGGTCCACCTCGCGCTCGACCTCGACCTGGGGAGTGACGCCGCCGCCCGGACGGCCTACAACGTGCGCGGTACGCAGACCGTGCTGACGGCCGCCGCGGCGGCCGGCGTGCACCGGGTCGTGCTGTGCACCTCCGCGATGGTCTACGGGGCGCTGGAGGACAACGAGCTGCCGCTGTCCGAGGACGCGGAGCTGCGGGCGACGGCCGAGGCGACCGGCGTCGGCGACCTCCTGGAAGTCGAACGGCTCGCGCGGCGCGCGCCCCGGGCGCATCCGGGGCTCAACGTCACCGTGGTGCGCCCCGCGATCCTGGTCGGCGGCACGGACACCGCGCTGACCCGGTACTTCGAGTCGCCGCGGCTGCTGGTCGTGGCGGGGTCGCGGCCCGCCTGGCAGTTCTGTCACGTCGAGGACCTGGTGAGCGCCCTGGAGTACGCCGTCCTGGAGAAGGTCGACGGCGAGCTGGCCGTCGGGTGCGACGGATGGCTCGAACAGGAGGAGGTCGAGGAGCTCAGCGGGATCCGCCGCATGGAGCTGCCCTCGGCGGTCGCCCTGGGCGCGGCGGCCCGGCTGCACCGGATCGGGCTGACGCCGTCCCCGGCGGGCGACCTGGCGTACACGATGTACCCCTGGGTGGTGAGCGGGAGCCGGCTGCACGACGCGGGCTGGCGGCCGCGCTGGACCAACGAGGAGGTCCTCGCGGAGCTGCTGGCGGAGGTGGCCGGGCGGCACACGGTGGTCGGACGGCGGCTGGGGCGCAGGGACGCGACCGCGGCGGGCGCGGCCGGCGCGACGGTCGCTCTGCTGGGCGCGGCGGCCGTCGTGCGGCGCGCCCGCAAGGCCCGTCGCCGGTGACCGGCGGGGCGCGCGGGCGGCTCTGCTCGCCCCCGGCGCGCCTTGCCGCCCGTCGCCGCCCTGTTCGCGCCGTGCGGACATGAGGCGTTTTGTAGGTCGCTCCGAAGCGGCACGCGCGTGTGCCGGGCGATCACGCTGTTCCGGCTCGTCCGCGGAGTGCGGCACGATGGGGGCATGGCAGCCATCGACGACCATCCGGGCGAGCACGCAGCGCAGGACCCCATCAAGCTGATCGCCGTCCGCGACACCGCTCTCTCCCTGGACGAGGTCTTCCGGGCCGTCGGGGACGACGCGGCCGGCGGGACCGCGCTCTTCGTGGGCACCGTGCGCAACCACGACGGGGGCGCCGACGTCGACGCCCTCGGGTACTCCTGCCATCCCAGCGCCGAGGCCGAGATGCGGCGGATCGCCGAGAAGGTCGTCGCCGAGTTCCCGGTGCGGGCGCTCGCGGCCGTCCACCGGGTGGGGGACCTCGCGGTGGGAGATCTCGCGGTCGTCGTCGCCGTGTCCTGCCCGCACCGCGGGGAGGCCTTCGAGGCCTGCCGGAAGCTGATCGACGACCTCAAGCACGAAGTGCCCATCTGGAAGCACCAGAGGTTCTCGGACGGGACGCAGGAGTGGGTCGGCGCCTGCTGACCCGTGGCCTCCGCCGACGCGGCCCGGGCCGCCGCCGGCTCACCCGTCCGGTTGCGTAACCGCACCCCTGCCGTGAGCGTTGTCAGTGCGGACGGTTAATCTGCTGATCAGTCAGTTGCGGTGGTTCGTCGGGGTTGGGAGGTCGGTATGGCGGCGCTCGTCTGGTTGCTGATTCCACTGGTCGCCGCGATCGGCGCCGGCCTGTGGGGCAGTTGGGCCAACCGGACCCGCAAGGCGCGCAGCGACGGCCCCGAGCTGGACGGATACGCCCGCTTCCGCGAGGCCATGGAGAAGCCCCACTCGCGCACGTGACCCGGGTGGCAGCCCTGACGGTGCGCTGACAGACCCGTCCCGTAATGTCGAGGCATGCCACGCCGCACCGCGACGATGCTCGCCTCCACCCTGATGCTGATCGCGCTCCTGTGCGCGGGAGTGCTCATCCCCGTGCCGTACGCGGAGATGTCCCCGGGGCCGACGGTGAACACGCTCGGCGACCACGACGGCGAGCCGGTGCTGCAGATCGCGGGGCGCAAGACCTACCCGACCGACGGTCACCTGAACATGACCACCGTGCGGGTCACCAGCGCCGACTACCGGATGAACCTCGTCGAGGCGGTCTACGGATGGCTCGCGCACGACACCAAGGTCGTCCCGCACAACACGCTGTACCCGGACGGCAAGACCGAGGAGCAGTCCACCCAGGAGAACGCCGAGGAGTTCAGCCAGTCCCAGGAGAGCGCCAAGGTGGCGGCCCTCAAGGAACTGAAGGTCCCCGTGACGTCCTGGGTGATCGTCTCGACCGTGGTGAAGGGCTCCCCGGCCGAGGGCAGGCTGCACGCCGGTGACGTGATCAAGGCCGTGGACGGGGCGGCGGTGAAGGAGCCGGGCGACGTCGCGAAGACGGTCACGAAGCACAAGCCGGGGGAGAAGGTCGTCTTCACCATCGTGCCGGCCAAGGAGCAGGCGGCCGCCGAGAAGGCGCACAGGACGGCGCGCGGCACCACGGACGTCACCGTCACCACCGCGACCTCCGACGACAGCGGTCACAAGCGGGCCATCGTCGGGATCTCGGCCGGGACCGACCACACCTTCCCGTTCACCGTCGACATCAAGCTCGCCGACGTCGGCGGCCCCAGCGCCGGCCTGATGTTCGCCCTCGGCATCTACGACAAGCTCACCCCGGGCAGCCTCACCGGCGGGAAGTTCGTCGCCGGCACCGGGACCATCGACGACGCCGGCAAGGTGGGGCCGATCGGCGGCATCGAGCTGAAGACGGTCGGCGCGCGCAGCCAGGGCGCCCAGTACTTCCTGACGCCCGCCGACAACTGCGCGGCCGCCGCCAAGGACACCCCCTCGGGGCTCAGGCTCGTCAAGGTGAACACCATCGACGACGCCCTGGGCGCCCTCAAGGACATCCGCAGCGGCGACACCGCCGGCCTGCCCACGTGCAGGAAGTAGCCGCAGGGCCACTCCGCCGCGGTCCGGGAGGCCGCGGTCCGGGAGGCGCTACTCGGCGAACGTCGCCGACAGCGCCTCCGCCAGGCCCGGCACCAGCCCCGCGCCCGTGAGGACCTCCGTCGGGGCATCCTTGTCGCGCAGGCGCAGGGCGGAGTCGCGGGCGCCGTCGCGCAGGACGCCGACCGTCATCCGGACCTCCTGGCGGTCGGGATGGTCCGCCACCCACCTGGCGAGCTTCGCCTCGCTCAGGCCCTGAGGGACCTGGGCCTCGGCGGACGGCGGCAGCATCAGACGCTCCACGGTGAGGGCGCAGCCGACCACCGCGTCGGGCCAGGCGATCGTGGCGAGGAACTCGTCGAGCGGCTTGTCCGCCGGCACCTCGTCCTGCTCGATCGGGGTGAGACCGGTGATCTCGGGCTCGTCCTGAAGGCCGAGCTGGGCCGCTAGCGACGGTTCCTGGGCACGCAGCCGAGCGGTGTCTACGAGGGCGAAGAGGCGGGCGGGCTGGTCCCAGCCGAGGCCGGAGGCGTACTCGTCGATCTCGAGCACGGCCCGGGTGAGCGGGCTCGCCGCCATGGGTGTGTTGGACATGGTCACAATCCTCTCTCGTTCCTGGCCGGAATCGGGAACCGAGTAAACCGTGAGTAAGTTGCATAGGTGTGGGCCCGCGATCACGGGGGGCCACGAACGGTCCACGAACACGCGGGCCTGACGGATCTACTGCGACTTTCGAGGTGCGCACCTTGGCTTTCCAGATGCCGGACCGCGGCGGAGGCCCCACGGGGCCGCGGATCAGAGTGGGCCGCCCGTCCCGGCGCGTCCGGACCCTGCTCACGACACTGGGCGTCCTGGCCGTCCTGGGCATGGCGTTCACCATGTTCGCCGGGTTCTGGACGGACTGGCTCTGGTACCGCTCGGTGCATTACTCGTCGGTCTTCACCACCACGCTGTGGACCAAGATCGGGCTGTTCTTCGTGTTCGGCCTGCTGATGGCCCTCGCGGTCGGCCTCAACATCTGGCTGGCGCACCGGCTTCGGCCACCGCTCAGCGCGATGTCGGTGGAGCAGCAGAGCCTCGACCGCTACCGCATGGGCATCGCGCCGTACAAGACGTGGCTGCTGCTCGGCATCACCGCCCTGGTCGGCCTCATCGCCGGCGCGTCCGCGGCGGGCCAGTGGCGGACGTGGCTGATGTGGGTCAACGGGGTGTCCTTCGGCCAGAAGGACCCGCAGTTCCACCTCGACGTGTCCTTCTTCGCCTTCGACCTGCCCTGGTACCGGTTCCTGCTCGGATTCGGCTTCGCCGCCACGATCCTGTCCCTGGTCGCCGCCGCGCTCACCCACTACCTGTACGGCGGGCTGCGCGTCACCAGTCCGGGCGCGCGCGCCACCGCCGCGGCCACCGGCCACCTGTCGGTGCTGCTGGGCGTCTTCGTGGCCCTGAAGGCGGTCGCCTACTGGCTCGACCGCTACGGCCTGGCGGTGAAGTCCAGCGACTTCAAGGCCACCGACAACTGGACGGGCCTGCGGTACGTCGACGCCAACGCCTACCTGCCGGCGAAGACGATCCTGTTCTGCATCGCCGTCATCTGCGCCCTGCTCTTCTTCGCCACCCTGTGGCGGCGCACCTGGCAGTTGCCGGTGATCGGCTTCGGCCTGATGGTGCTCTCGGCGATCCTCATCGGCGGGCTGTACCCGGCGATCGTCCAGAAGTTCCAGGTCCAGCCGAACGAGCAGGCCAAGGAAGCCCCGTACGTCGAGAAGAACCTGAAGGCGACGCGCGAGGCGTACGGCATCGACGGCGCGCAGGTCACCGAGTACTCGGGGACCAGCACGACCAAGGACAAGACGACGCTGCGCGACGACGTCGACTCCACGGCGAGCGTCCGCGTCCTGGACCCGAACATCGTCTCCCCGACGTTCCAGCAGCTCCAGCAGATGCGGAAGTACTACGCGTTCCCGACCAACCTGGACGTGGACCGCTACAACGTGAAGGGGACCGACGAGGACACCGTCATCGGTCTGCGCGAGCTGAACCTCGCGGGCGTCGACAAGCAGAACTGGATCAACAACCACTTCCGCTACACCCACGGCTACGGCGTCGTCGCCGCCAAGGGCACCACGTCCGACGCCGAGGGGCGTCCGGTCTTCACCGAGTCGAACCTGCCCTCCGAGGGCGAGCTCGGCACCTACGAGCAGCGGGTCTACTACGGGGAGAAGACGACCACGTACTCGATCGTCGGCGGTCCCCAGAAGGAGATCGACTACTCCGACGACCAGGGTGAGAAGACCACCAGCTACACGGGCAGGAGCGGGGTCAACCTCTCCAACCCGATCAACCGTGCCGCGTACGCGGTGGCGTTCGGCGAACCGCAGATCCTGTACTCCGGCGCCATCGGCGACGGTTCGCGGATCCTGTACAACCGCACCCCCAAGGAGCGCGTCGAGGCGGTCGCCCCGTGGCTGACCATCGACGGCGACGCCTACCCGGCCGTGGTCGACGGCAAGATCCAGTGGATCGTCGACGCCTACACGACGACGAACGGCTATCCGTACGCCTCGCGGACGACCCTCGGGGACACCACGGCCGACTCGCTGACCGCGACCAACGACAACCGCGCGGTGGTGGCCCAGCAGAACCAGGTCAACTACATCCGCAACTCGGTGAAGGCGACCGTCGACGCCTACACCGGCGAGGTCAAGCTGTTCCAGTGGGACACCGAGGACCCGGTCCTGAAGACCTGGATGAAGGCGTTCCCCGGCACGGTGAAGGCCAAGTCCTCCATCTCCCCCTCGCTGATGGCCCATCTCCGCTATCCGCAGGACCTGTTCAAGGTGCAGCGCGAACTGCTCACCCGCTACCACGTGAAGGACGCCACGACGTTCCTCAGCGGCAGCGAGGTGTGGCAGGTGCCGGACGACCCGTCCAACAAGTCGGGCGACGCGGTGCCGCCGTACTACCTGAGCATGGCGATGCCCGACCAGAAGGCGCAGGCGTTCTCGCTGACGACGACGTTCACGCCCAACGGCCGTGACAACCTCAGCGCGTTCATGGCGGTCGACTCCGAGGCGGGCACACCCGACTACGGCAAGATCAGAGTCCTGAAGCTGCCGACGAGCACGACCGTCGACGGACCCAAACAGGTGCAGAGCCAGTTCAACTCCGAACAGGACATCGCCGAGTCCATCAGACTCCTGAAGGGCGGCGACTCCGACATCGAGTACGGCAATCTGCTGACGGTTCCGCTCGACGGCGGCCTGCTCTACGTCGAACCCGTGTATGTGCGTGGCGGCGGGCTCAAGTACCCGCTGTTGAAGAAGGTGTTGGTGACCTACGGAGGCAACACGGCCTTCGAGGACACCCTGGACGAGGCCCTCAACAAGGTCTTCGGCGCGGAGGGCACGACCCCGCCGCCGACGGACGAGGGCGGGGGCAAGACCCCGCCGCCCACGTCGTCCGACCCGACGGTCCGCCAGGCGCTGGCCGACGCCCAGAAGGCCTTCACCGCCGGCCAGGAGGCGCTGAAGAAGCCCGACTGGGACGCGTACGCCAAGGCGCAGAAGGATCTGGAGGCCGCGCTGCAGCGGGCCGAGGACGCGCAGGCCGCGGCGGACAAGGGCGCCAAGGCGAGCAGCAGTCCCAGCCCGGCGGGCACGGCGAGCCCGCCCGCCGGTTCCGGGAGCGGCTCGGGCGCCGGCGGAGGCAAGGCGACGAGCAGTCCCAGCCCCGGTCCCAGCAGCGGCTGATCATGTCCGCCCCGCGTCGTGGTACGGTTGTGGAACACGACGCGGGGTGGAGCAGCTCGGTAGCTCGCTGGGCTCATAACCCAGAGGTCGCAGGTTCAAATCCTGTCCCCGCTACTGAAGACGAAGGCCCGGATCCGGAAACGGATCCGGGCCTTCGTGATGTGCGAACTCATGTGCCGGGCAGACGATCGCCGTGCCGCTGGGGGGAGTTGGGCGATCTGTGTTTGACTTGTCTCTCTGTGGGCATGTCGACAAAACGCTGAAGTGACCTTACGGGCCGCGGTATACCAGGTGTACCCGGGTTGCGGGTGGTGCGACGATGGACGTTATGGGGGACAAGGCAACTCTGTTCGAGACAGGGCGGTTTGTGCAGCCTTCCGGTGAGGAAGCGACCCCGGACGAGAGCCGGGACGAGGCGGCGGACGCCGTCGAGACGGGGGAGGCCGTCGAGGAGATGCGCCTGCGACTCGCGGCGGAGGCCGGCGACGTCGAGGCCGTGAGCGTCCTCGGGGCCATGCTGCTGCGCCGCGGCGACCTCGACGGAGCCGAACCCCATCTTCGCGCCGCCACCGCCGAGGGCGACCGGGCCGCCGCCAACAACCTGGGCGTCCTCCTCCATCAGCGCGGATACCCCGACGAGGCCGCCGGCTGGTGGCGGGTCGCCGCCGTCGCCGGCTCCGCGGCCGCGGCTCACGCGCTCGGCCGCCACTGCCGGGAGTGCGGGGACGAGCCGGCCGCCGAGTACTGGCTGCGCCAGTCCGCGGAGCAGGGGCATGCGCTGGGCGCCTACGCCCTCGCCGACCTGCTGGAGCACCGCGGCGACGCCGCCGCCGAGCGGTGGATGCGGGCCGCCGCCGAGCGCGGGCACCGGGAAGCGGCCTACCGGCTGGCCCGAGCCCTCGACCTGAAGGACCACGAGCACGGCGGCGAGCTCGGCGAGCGCGGGAGCCCCCCTGCGGGCGGCGCGTCGGGCGCCGCGGCGGGCGGACGCGGGCACGACAACGGCGTCCCCGCGCGGTCGGAGGCCGAGCAGTGGTACCGCCAGGCCGCCGCGCGCGGGCACCGCCGGGCCGCGCTCCACCTCGGGACGATCCTGGAGAAGCGGGGCGACCTCAAGGAGGCCGGGCGCTGGTACCTGACGTCCGCCAAGGACGGCGAGGCGCGTGCCGCCTGCGCGCTCGGGTTCCTGCTGCGCGACGCCGGCGACACCGAGAACGCGGCCGTCTGGTGGCTGCGGGCCGCCCAGGACGGCGACGGCAACGCGGCGAACGCGCTGGGCGCGCTGCACGCCGAGCGGGGACAGACCCAGACCGCCGAGCGCTGGTACCGGGCCGCGATGGACGCCGGCGACGACAACGGCGCCTACAACCTCGCCCTGCTCTGCGTCGAGCAGGGCCGCACCGCGCAGGCCGAGCAGTGGTACCGCCGGGCCGCCTACGCCGGGCACCGGGAGGCGGCCAACGCGCTGGCCGTCCTGCTGCTCCAGGGCGGCGACACGGCCGGGGCCGAGCCCTGGTTCTCCAAGGCCGCCGAGGCGGGCAGCGTCGACGCCGCGTTCAACCTCGGCATCCTGTTCGCCGGGCGGGGCGAGGAGGCGGTCGCCCTGCGCTGGTACGAGCGGGCGGCGGCCGCCGGGCACACCGAGGCCGCGCTCCAGGTCGGGATCGCGCGGCTGCGGGACGGCGACGAGCAGGAGGCGGAGCGGCATCTGCGCTGCGCCGCCGGCGGGGGCAGCGCGGAGGCGGCGTACCGGCTGGCGGCCGTGCTCGACGCGCGACGGCCGCCGCAGCCCGCGCACGAACTCGGGGAGATCGTGCACGAGAAGACCGAATGCGAGGAGTGGTACGAGCGCGCGGCGACGCAGGGGCACCGGCGCGCGCAGGTGCGGGTCGGGATGCTGGCCGCCGCCCGGGGCGACGTCGTGGAGGCGGCTCGCTGGTACCGCACGGCCGCGGAGGCCGGGTCCCGCAACGGCGCCTTCAACCTGGGGCTGCTGCTCGCTCGGGAGGGCAGCGAGCCCGAGGCCGCGGTCTGGTGGACGCGGGCGGCCGACGCGGGGCACGGGCGGGCGGCGTTGCGGCTGGCCCTGGTCTACGCGCGTCGCGGCGAGCTGGCGGAGGGGCAGCGGTGGGCGGACCGGGCGGTGTCGCTCGGGCCGGCGGAGGTGGCCGAGCGGGCGGCTCGACTGCGGGACGCTCTGCGGGAGGAGCTGTCCGCGTGACGGTGCCCTGTGCGTGACGGTGCCCTGCGCTCGGGCTGTGCTGCGGTGGCTGTGACTTGAGTGCACCGGGGTGCGGGGCGGGGGTGCTGGAGTCCAGTGACGGCCGGTTCTCGCCCCCGCCGCCCCTTCCGTCCCGTCCTCGGGGGCTGCCGCCCCCGGACCCCCGCTGTCGGCCCTTCCCGTCCCGTCCTCGGGTGCTGCCGCCCCCGGACCCCCCGCTGTCGGCCCTGAAGGGGCCTCGTCCTCAAACGCCGGACGGGCTGGACGAAGGGTGCAGTGCTTGCCCGGGCTCTCCTTGCACGGGTGCCTTCCCGTCCGGACGGGAAGGATGGGTGGGACCGTGCTGGTCAGAGGGGTGGGAGGGGGGATTTGCCTTCAGGGTCTTCCTTCACGTAACGTTGCATTCATCGACGCGGGGTGGAGCAGCTCGGTAGCTCGCTGGGCTCATAACCCAGAGGTCGCAGGTTCAAATCCTGTCCCCGCTACTGAAGGCCGAGGGCCGGAATCCGAAAGGGTTCCGGCCCTCGGTCGTTTCGTTCGGGTCGTGGGCGGTCCGGTCCCGCCCGGATCCGTGAGGCCGGGCGGGAACTTACGCCGTCGCGCAGGTGGGGCAGAGGCCGCGGTAGGTCACCTCGACGTCCGAGACCGTGAAGCCGAAGCGCTCCGAGTCCGGGAGGTCGGCCAGCGGGTTGCCGATCGGGTGGACGTCCTTGATGGCGCCGCACCGGGCGCACACCAGGTGGTGGTGCGGGCGATGGGCGTTGGGGTCGTACCGCTTGGCGCGCCGGTCGGTGGCGACTTCGAGCACCTCGCCGAGAGAGACCAGTTCGCCGAGCGTGTTGTACACGGTCGCCCGGGAGATCTCCGGCAGCCGGACGACGGCCCTGGCGTGCACCTCGTCGGCCGTCAGATGGACGTGTTCGCCGTCGAGCACCTCGGCCACGACGCGCCGCTGCGCGGTCATCCGCCATCCGCGGCCGCGCAGTCGGTCCAGAAGGTCACTCATGAATCCAGCCTAACAGTCGGAGCGACCAGGTCCCGAACGGGTGTGATTTTAGATCGTGGCTTGGCTTGGACCGAGTCCACTGTAGGACGGGGTACGACCTCGGCCGAGCGGGCCGGTCGGCGCCCAGCAGCGGATGATGTCGCGCACCGAGACGATCCCGGCCGGCGCGTGGTGGTCGAGGACGATCAGATGGCGGAAGCCGCCGTGGGTCATCGCCCGGGCCGCTTCCTCCAGCGTCCAGGTCGGGGCGGCGAAGACGACGTCGTCCGTGGTGTGGGCGTGGGTGCGTTCGGTGTCCGGGTCCTGGCCGAGCGCCACGGAGTTGAGGATGTCGCGCTCGGTGAGGATGCCGATGCCGCCGGCGTCCGGGTCCAGGACGACGGCGGCGCCGACGCGGCGGGCGGACATCAGGGCGGCGGCCTGACGGAGGGTGTGTGCGGGGCCGATGGTGAGGATCACCGTGCTCATGGCGTCACGGACGAGCATGGCTGGAGCCACCTCCTACGAATCCACGGCGCAGAGACCTGGATTCACAAGTTCACAAGTGGGGGTGCTGTCAGCGTGACAGGTAAAGCACGGGTCAACAAGAGGGCGCGCGCGTCCAATTGAGGGCGCGCGCGCTCATCTGTGGCGCGGGGAAGCGTTCTCAGTAGCGCTGGTTGAGGTGGTCCAGCAGGTCGTCGTGGAGAAGGCCGTTGGACGCGGCCGCGTTGCCGCTGTGCGGGCCCGGACGCCCGTCGAGCCCGGTGAACGTGCCGCCGGCCTCCGTCACCACGATCGCCGTGGCCGCCATGTCCCACAGGGACAGCTCGGGCTCGGCGCACATGTCGATCGAGCCCTCGGCGACCATCATGTACGGCCAGAAGTCGCCGTACGCGCGCGTGCGCCATACCGCGCGGGTGAGGTCCAGGAAGCCGTTCAGCCGTCCCCGCTCCTCCCAGCCGCCGAGCGACGAGTAGGCGAAGGAGGCGTCCGAGAGCTCCGAGACGCGGGACACGTGCAGCCGGGTCGCGGCGGACAGGCTGCGGCCGCTGTACGCGCCGTGGCCCTTCGCGGCCCACCAGCGGCGGCCCAGCGCGGGCGCGGAGACGACGCCCACCACCGGCTGGAAGCCGCCCTCGCCCGCCTCCATCAGCGAGATGAGGGTGGCCCACACGGGGACGCCCCGCACGTAGTTCTTGGTGCCGTCGATCGGGTCGATCACCCAGCGGCGGGGGCCGGTGCCCTCGACGCCGTACTCCTCGCCCAGGATCGCGTCCCGGGGCCGGGCCCGCTGCAGCTGGCCGCGGATGAGTTCCTCGGCGGCCTTGTCGGCCTCGGTCACCGGCGTCATGTCCGGTTTCGTCTCCACCTTGAGGTCGAGGGCCTTGAAACGGTCCATGGTCCCGGCGTCGGCGGCGTCCGCGAGGACGTGCGCGAGTCGGAGGTCGTCGAGGTAGTCCGGCATGGGACGAACCGTATCCGGCGGAGGCGAGCGGGGGCCACAGAGGACCGAGAGGCGGACGGACCCCGGCGGTGCGCCTGGTCCGGCGGCCGCCCCGGTCCGCCGCCCCCGGTCCGGCCGCGAACCCTTGACAGTGCCCCCTCGCGCGTCAAACCTGGGCGCAGAGCCGCTCGCTCCAGGGAGGCGATGATGCCTGCAGCGCGGGAATCCCTACTGGACGCCGCCTTCGAGGCGCTTGCGCTACGGCCGTGGGCCGCGGTGCGGATGGTGGACGTCGCCGCGGCGGCCGGGGTGTCCCGGCAGACGTTGTACAACGAGTTCGGCAGCAAGGAGGGCCTGGCCAGAGCGCTGGTCCGCCGAGAGGCCGACGGGTATCTCGCCGGGATCGACCGGGCGCTGGCCGTGCACGGCGACGCCCGCGACCGACTCACCGCCGCCGCCGAGTGGACCGTCTCGGCCGCCCGGGAGAACGTGCTCGTGCGGGCCGTCCTCACCGGCTTCTGGAGCGAGCGTCTGCCCACGCCGACGCTCTCGGCGGTCCCGTCCTCCTCCGCCGTGCCGGCGCAGCGGCGGGCCGACGGGCCGCTGCCCTCGCCCGGCGATCTGGTGGCCGCCGTCCGCGACCGGGCGGTGGCCGCGTTCTGCGGCCCCGGCGCGATCCGGGCCGACTCCGCCGAGCAGGCCCGCTGCTGCGAACTCGCCGTCCGCCTCGCCCTGTCCTGCGTGGCCGCGCCGCCGCCGGGCGAGGACGGGGTCGCGGAGCTGGTGCGCGGAGCCCTGCACCGGCACCTCAGGAGTCAGGCGCCCCCGGCCGGAACAGGGGCCTAGTGAGCCGAGCCCGACAGCTGCAGCCCGATCACTCCTATGATCACCAGGCTGATCGAGACGATCTTCAGGGCGGACACCAGGTCGCCGAGGAAGACCATGCCGTAGATCGCGGTGCCGGCCGCGCCGATGCCCGTCCACACGGCGTAGGCGGGACCGACGTCCAGCTTCTTCAGGGACAGGGTCAGCAGACCGAAGCTGCCGAGGGCGAAGGAGCAGAAGGCCACGGTCGGCCAGAGCCGGGTGAAACCGTGCGACAGCTTGAGGCATACGGCGAAACCGGTTTCGAGCAGTCCGGCCACGACGACCAGCAGCCACGCCATGTGCTGTCCCTCCGTTTGACCGGCCCGGTCCGGCTCGGTGCGATTATGCACTTGCCGGACTCGGGGCGACGCAAACAACGCGATGGTCAGTAGGCCGTTCGACGGGGGTCAGTCGCCGTCCGTGCGCTCCCGCGTGGACAGCAGCCGGCGCAGCGAGTACAGCCGTTGCGGGTCGGCGTGGCCCTCGGCCACCCACGCGTCCAGCGCACAGTCCGGCTCGTCGTGGCTGCACGCGCGCGGGCAGCCCTCGGTGCCCGGCACCAGGTCCGGGAAGGCGAGGATCACCCGGGACGGATCGACGTGGTGCAGACCGAAGGAGCGGATGCCCGGGGTGTCGATCACCCAGTCGTCCGTGCCGGCCAGCGGCAGGGCCAGCGCCGAGGTCGTGGTGTGCCGGCCGCGGCCGGTCACCGCGTTGACATGTCCGGTCACCCGCCGCCGTTCCCGCGGGACCAGCGCGTTGACCAGCGTCGTCTTGCCGACGCCCGAGTGGCCGACGAACGCCGTGGTCCGCCCGGCGAGCAGCTCGCGCACCCGCTCCGCCGCGTCACCGTTCTCCAGCTCCTCACGGCTGGTGACGACGTAGGGGATGTCGAGGTGGCCGTACAGCTCCAGCAGCTTGTCGGGGGACGCCAGGTCCGACTTCGTCATGACCAGGAGCGGGGTAAGGCCGCCGTCGAACGCCGCGACCAGACAGCGGTCGATCAGCCGGGGGCGCGGCTCCGGGTCGGCCAGCGCGGTGACGACGGCGAGCTGATCGGCGTTGGCCACGACGACGCGCTCGTAGGGGTCGTCGTCGTCCGCGGTGCGGCGCAGCACCGAGGTGCGCTCGGCGATGCGGACGATGCGGGCGAGGGTGTCCTTCTTGCCCGACAGATCGCCGACGATGTCGACCCGGTCGCCGACGACCGCGGCCTTGCGGCCCAGTTCACGGGCCTTCATCGCGAGGACGATCCGGTCGTCGACCAGGCAGGTCAGCCGGCCCCGGTCGACGGTGAGGACCATGCCCTCGACGGAGTCCTCGTGCTTGGGACGGATGTGCGTACGAGGCCGGTTGCCCTTGCGGTTCGGGCGGCTGCGGATGTCGTCCTCGTCGGTGTGCTTGCCGTAGCGGCGCATGGCGAAAGTCCCTATACCCCGGACGCCCCGAGCATCCCGGTCCACAGTTCGGGGAAGTCCGGCAGGGTCTTCGCCGTCGTCGCCACGTTCTCGATCTGCACGCCCTCCACCGCCAGGCCGATGATCGCGCCGGCCGTCGCCATGCGGTGGTCGTCGTAGGTGTGGAAGATCCCGCCGTGCAGCCGGCGCGGACGGATGTGCAGGCCGTCGGCGGTCTCCGTCACATCACCGCCGAGCTCGTTGATCTCCTTGGTCAGCGCGGCCAGCCGGTCGGTCTCGTGCAGCCGCAGATGGGCCACGCCCCGCAGGGTGGACGGGGAGTCCGCGAGTGCGGCGACCGCGGCGATGCCCGGGGTCAGCTCGCCGACGTCGCCCAGGTCGACATCGATGCCGTGGATCGAACCCGAACCGGTGAAGACCAGGCCGTAGTCGGCCAGTTCGCAGGAACCGCCCATCTCGGTGAAGATCTCGCGCAGCCGGTCACCCGGCTGGGTGGTGTGGGCCGGCCAGTCCGGGATCAGCACGCGCCCGCCCGTGACCAGCGCCGCCGCCAGGAACGGCTGGGCGTTGGACAGGTCCGGCTCGATCGTCAGGTCCCGGCCCAGCAGGGCGCCCGGTGTGACCCGCCAGACGTTCGGCTCGCCGCCCGACTCCGGGGTGTCCACCTGGGCGCCGACCGCGCGCAGCATGTCCACCGTCATCCGGATGTGCGGCACGGACGGCAGCGAGGAGCCGATGTGCCGGACCTCCACGCCCTGGTTGAACCGCGGCGCGGACAGGAGCAGGGCCGACACGAACTGCGACGACGACGAGGCGTCGATCTCCACCGTGCCGCCGTCCAGCCCGCCCGAGCCGTGCACGGTCAGCGGCAGGGCGCCGCGGTCGTCGTCGTCGATGCGGGCGCCGAGGACGCGCAGCGCGTCGATGACGCCGTTCAGGGGACGCTCGTACGCGCGCGGGTCGCCGTCGAAGCGGACGGGGCCGTCGGCGAGGGCGGCGACCGGCGGCAGGAAGCGCATGACCGTGCCCGCGTTGCCGACGTCGACCGTGGCCGGTCCGCGCAGCCCCGCCGGCAGGACCCGCCAGGCCTCGCCGGCGCGGTCCGGGCCCGCCGCCACGGCGGAGCTGGAGGAGACCGTCTCCTCGATGCCGACGCCCATCTCGCGCAGGGCGGCCGCCATCAGCAGGGTGTCGCGGGAGCGCAGCGGGCGGCGCAGCCAGCCGGGCTCGGAGGCGAGTGAGGCGAGGACGAGGGCACGGTTGGTGACCGACTTCGACCCTGGCACGTGGACCGTCGCGTCGACGGCCCCGCTCGCGTGCGGGGCGGGCCAGAGGGCGGTGTGGGCGGGGTTCACGGGCATGCGCCCACTTTAGTCCGCGGCCGGGATCCGGGTGCGGCCCCGTTCGGTCCGGCGCCCGGTCCCCGGCGAGGATCCGCAGACGCCGTCCGGCGCACCCGGGGTCCGGTTGCGGGCCGGTCACAGCCCCAGCAGCCACCTGCCCCCGCCCATCAGCGCGGACAGGCTGACCGCGTGGAACAGGAACAGCCACAGGCCGGCCGGCACATGGGTCAGGCGGGAGAGCTGGTCGGCGTCCGAGTCGCCCGCGCCGCCGTGCGAGCGCTTCGCCTGCAGCTCGAAGGCGGGCCGTACGCCGCCCAGCAGCAGGAACCACACCACCGCGTACGCGAAGGCCGCTTGCACCTGGGGGCCGGCCAGCCAGGACACGAGCAGGAAGGCGCCGCCGGTGAGGACGACGGTCAGGGCGCCGTAGGCGTTGCGGATCATCACCAGCATCGCCACCAGCAGCGCCGTCGCCGCCCAGAGCAGCAGGGTGATGCGGCCGGCGCCCAGCAGGGCGGCGCCTCCCAGGCCGAGCAGCGGGGGAGCGGTGTAGCCGGCGGCCGCGGTGAGGATCATGCCGAGGCCGTGCGGCTTGCCCCGGCTGACGGTCAGGCCGCTGGTGTCGGAGTGCAGCCGTATCCCGGTCAGTTGACGACCGGTCAACAGCGCGACCAGGCCGTGGCCGCCCTCGTGGGCGATGGTGATGGCGTTGCGGGAGAGCCGCCACAGGCTGTGCGGCACCACGACCGCGAGGGCCGCCACCGCCGTGGCGACGACCACCCACAGGTCGGGGTCGGACTGGGTGCCGACGACCCGGTCCCACAGGTCGGGCAGCGCGAGCGCGGCGGTGCTCTCCATAGTGTCGGGTGGCTCCCGTTCTCTCCGAGGAATCTGGCAGTGTGGCACGTATGTGCGGACGGTATGCAGCGAGTCGCAGGCCCGAGGATCTCGCAGGAACCTTTGAGATCGAGGTGGGGGAGCCCGAGGAGTCCCTGGAGCCCGATTACAACGTGGCGCCGACCAAGGAGGTCTACGCCGTACTGGACCGTCCCCTGAAGGACGCCGACGACCGGCGCCCGGTTCGCCAGCTGCGCAGGCTGAAGTGGGGACTGGTGCCCTCCTGGTCCAAGTCGCCCGAGGGCGCGGCGCGGATGATCAACGCCCGCGCCGAGACCGTCCACGAGAAGCCCTCCTACCGGCGTGCGTTCACCAGCAGGCGCTGCATCCTGCCCGCCGACGGCTACTACGAGTGGGTCACCGGCGTCCAGGAGCGGGACCTGGAGGTGGAGGGGAGGAAGAAGCGGCCCCGCAAGCAGCCCTACTTCGTGCTCCCGGCCGACGGCTCGGTCTTCGCGATGGCCGGCCTGTACGAGTTCTGGCGGGACCGCACCCTGCCCGACGACCACCCGCAGGCCTGGTGGGCGACCTGCTCGGTGATCACCACCGAGGCCGAGACGTCCCCGCTCGCGGTGGCCCCCGCCGACGGGCCGCGCGCCCTCGCCGACATCCATCCCCGGATGCCGCTGATGCTCACCCCGGACCGGTGGGACGCCTGGCTCGACCCGGCGCGCACGGACGCCGACGACCTCCGCTCCCTGCTCGCGCCGCCGCCGGCCGGGCTGATGCGCGCCTACCCGGTGTCGACGGCCGTCAGCAACGTCCGCAACAACGGGGCGGAGCTGCTGAAGGAGCTGGAGGCGCCCGAGGAGGGCACACTCTTCTGATGTGACGAACGAGACGGCCGCGGCCGGCAAGGCAGGCGACCCCCAGGAAAGCCGGACGGCCCGCGCTGTCCGCGTGACGCGCGAGACGGTCGAGACCGGGGCGGGCCCCGCCCGCGTCACCTGGCACCACGCCGGGACGCCGCGGCTGGTCCTCGCGGTGAGCCATGGCGCCGGGGGCGGTGTCGAGGCCCGGGACCTCCAGGCGCTCGCCGCCGCGCTGCCCGGACACGGGGTGAGCGTCGCCCTGGTCGAGCAGCCGTGGCGGGTGGCGGGCAAGAAGGTCGCGCCCGCGCCGAAGACCCTCGACGTCGGCTGGCGCGGGATCTGGCCGGCCGTCGTCGCGCCCGGACTGCCGGTGATCGCGGGAGGACGGTCGGCGGGCGCGCGGGTGGCGTGCCGCACCGCCGGCGAGCTCGGCGCCCACGCCGTGCTGGCGCTCGGCTTCCCGCTGCACCCGCCGGGCAGACCGGAGAAGTCCCGCGCCGGCGAGCTGCTCGGGGCCGGGGTGCCGACCCTCGTCGTCCAGGGCGCCAACGACCCCTTCGGCAGACCCGGGGAGTTCCCCCAGGGCGGGTACGAGCTCGTCGAAGTCCCCTACGGCGATCACGGGTTCGCGGTGCCCAAGCGGGCTCCGGTCACCCAGGAGCAGGCCCTGCGGACCGTCACCGAGGGAGTGGTCCGGTGGGCCGGATCACTCAGGTGAACGGGAGGGGAATGGGGAGGGGCCGGACGCTGTTGAGGCGGACAGAAGTGCTGAACGACCGGCACCGACGTCAGTGGGAAGGAAGTCCGCCGCATGGGTTCGACCATCTGCCCGAGCCGCAGCAACCGTGCCGACCTGGACTGGACGGTTCTGCATGCGGCCAAGGCCACGCCTTTTCGAGCGGCGGTCGGCACGGGTAGTCGTCTATCCTCCGATTCGAGTGGGGTCGGTTTCGGTCCCACCCGCGATCTTGAGGAGGTGGGTCCGGTCACCGGTACCGACGCAGGGACCGACAACGGCCAGGCGGAGCTGCCCGAGGGCCAGGGCGTGAGCGGGGAGACCGTCGCGGAGTCCACCGCCGAGCGCACTGCGCGCTTCGAGCGGGACGCGCTCGAGTTCCTCGACCAGATGTACTCGGCGGCGCTGCGCATGACGCGCAACCCCGCGGACGCCGAGGACCTGGTGCAGGAGACGTACGCCAAGGCCTACGCGTCCTTCCACCAGTTCCGGGAGGGCACCAACCTCAAGGCCTGGCTGTACCGGATCCTCACCAACACCTTCATCAACTCGTACCGCAAGAAGCAGCGCGAACCCCAGCGCTCCGCGGCCGAGGAGATCGAGGACTGGCAGCTGGCGCGCGCCGAGTCGCACATGTCCACCGGTCTGCGCTCCGCCGAGTCGCAGGCGCTGGACCACCTGCCCGACTCGGACGTCAAGGAAGCGCTCCAGGCCATCCCGGAGGAGTTCCGGATCGCCGTGTATCTCGCGGACGTAGAGGGCTTTGCGTACAAGGAGATCGCGGACATCATGGGGACACCCATCGGCACGGTGATGTCCCGGCTGCACCGGGGCCGCCGTCAACTGCGCGGCATGCTGGAGGACTACGCCCGTGACCGCGGGCTGGTCCCGGCCGGCGCCGGAGAGTCGAACGAAGCGAAAGGTTCGGGCTCATGAGCTGCGGAGATCCGCACGAGACGGACTGCAGTGAGGTCCTCGACCACCTGTACGAGTATCTCGACAGCGAGATGCCTCCACTGGACCGGGACAAGTTCCAGCACCACTTCGAGGAATGCTCCCCCTGCCTGGAGAAGTACGGGCTGGAGGAGGCCGTGAAGAAGCTGGTCAAGCGGTGCTGCGGACACGACGACGTGCCGAGCGACCTGCGCGCCAAGGTCCTCGGGCGACTGGATCTGATCCGCACCGGCCAGGCCGTCCCCGAGCACGACGTGACGGCCTCGTCGCGGGAGTCCTGATCCCACCGGCCGATCCCACCGGCCGATTCCAGCCGGTCGATTCCACCGGCCGATCCCACGGTCGATCCCACCGGTCCGAGCTCACGGCCCTGCCGTGTTCGTGGTCCCGGCCCCGTGTGCACCTCGCCGGTCCGTCGGGACCCGGACGCCGTCAGCGTCACCCGAATGTGCTAATCCGCCGGTGATACGCCCGCGAAGCCACCCCCGGCCGTCCTAGGCTCCTGAGCCCGGACAGGCACGGCTGGGGGAGGCGTCATGGAAGGGGTCCCGGCGCGGGCACGCGCCTACGTCGCCTGTGCCGCCCTCGGCGCCCTGCTCTGTCTGCTCCCGCTGCCGGGCGTGCGGACCCCCTGGTGGGCCGTCGCCCTGCTCGCCGCCCTGTACGCCGGGGGCGAGCAGATCGCCCGCCGCAGGTTCGCCGGCACCTTCCACCCCGTACTGCTCGCCGGGGCCTTCCTGCTCGCACCCTCCGCCGCCGCCCTGGTGCCGTTGCCCGGGGCGCTGTTCTCGCACGTCGAGCAGCCTCCCGCCCTGCTGCGCCGGATCTGGCGGGCCGCCCAGTCGGCGCTCGCCGTATGGGCCGCGTCCCGGGTGCACGGGGCGCTCGGCGGCCGGGAGGCCGTGGCCGGATCCGACGTGCCCTTCGCCCTCGCGCCGGCCGGTGCGGCCGTGCTGGTGTTCTGCGCCGCGCTCGCCCTCCTGGACGGCGGGATGCTCGCGCTCGCCGAGAAGCGGCCGCTGCGAGGGGCCTGCCGGGGCCTGTTCCTGCGCTCCCTGGCGCCCCTCGCCGTCCACGGACTGGCCGGCCTGATGACGGCCGTGCTGTGGCGCAGCCCCTACGGGCCCGTGGCCGCGCTGCTCGTGCTCTTCCCGATGGGCGTCTCGTGGTGGGTGTTCGCGCAGTACCACCGCGAGCGCGCCGCCCACCAGGCGACCATCCGCGCGCTGGTGCAGGCCGTCGACATCAAGGACGGCTACACCCGCGGACACAGCGAACGCGTCGGACAGGCCTCGATGATGATCGGCCGCGAACTCGGCATGGACGAGGCCCGCATCGAAGTGCTCCGCTTCGCCGGCATCCTGCACGACGTCGGCAAACTCGGCGTCCCCACCCGGCTGTTGCGCAAGAACGGGCCGCTGACGCCCGAGGAGCGGCGGGTGATCGAGCTGCACCCCGAGTACGGGCACGAGATCACCCGGGGCATCTCCTTCCTCGGCGAGGCCCGCTCGGCGATCCTCCACCACCACGAACGCATCGACGGCACCGGCTATCCCTACGGCCTCGTGGGCGCGCAGATCCCGGAGCCCGCGCGCGTGGTCGCCGTCGCCGACGCCTTCGACGCGATGACGTCCACCCGGTCCTACAGCCGCGCCCGGCCGGTCGAGGCGGCTCTGGAGGAGCTGCGCCGGTGCGCCGGAGCCCACTTCGACCCCCGGATGGTCACGGCGCTGACCCGGGTCGTCGAACGGGACGGCTGGCGCCCGGTGGTGACCGCCGAGGAGACCCGGCCCGCCTTCCCCACGCCCGCGCAGCCCTCCGAGGACCGGTCCGAGGCCCGCCGATGACCGGCCGCCGTCCGCTCCTCGCCCTGCGCGCCGCCGCCGCCGTCCTCGTCGCCGTCTGCCTCCTCGTCACGTTCATGACCGGCGTGGACCAGCGGTCCATGGCGCTCGCCTTCGGCATCCTGGTCGCCGTCGGCGAGCTGCCCCTGCCGGACCCCCGGCCCCTGCCGGTCGGGGAGACGCCCGCAGACGGGCCCGGACCGCGTGAGCGCGCGCCCCTCGGCGCGGCCGCCGCGCTGTCGTACGCGCTGGTCGGGGAGCACGCCGGGCACCCCACCCACCACGGGGTCGCGCAGGTCGTCGTGGTCGTCGCCGCCGCCGCCCTGCTCGGCAGCGTGCCGTACCTGGCCCGCGGCGAGGGACCGGTGCTCGACCATCTGGTCCGGCGCGTCCTGGCCGTCGGGTTCGCCGCCGTCTGCTTCCAGCCCCTCTACAACCGCGGGGCGTTCGACGGCTGGAGCGGTCCCGCGTACGCGCTGCTGCTGCTGGCGCTGCTGGTGCTGACCGTCCTGTGCGACGCCGTGGTCGCCGCCGCGCTCGCCTGCTCCCGCACCGGCTGGCCGTTCGCCCCGCTGCTGCGCGACGAGCTGCGGGCGGTGCCCGGGATCGGATCGGCGGTGTGCGCCACGGGCGCGGTGATGGCGCTCGCGGTCGCCGTGGTGGGCCTGTGGGCGCTGCCGGTGTTCTCGGTGCCGCTGCTGCTCACCCAGTTGTCCCTGCGCCGCTACGCGGCCGTGCGGGCCACCTACCGGCAGACCATCGCCTCGCTGGCCCGTGCCACCGAGATCGCCGGGTACACCCCGCCCGGGCACGCCCGCCGGGTCGCGGTCCTCAGCCAGGCCGTGGGCCGCGATCTGGGGCTGCCGGAGCCCGAGCTGACCGTCCTGGAGTACGCGGCCCTGATGCACGACATCGGACAGCTCAGCCTCGTCGACCCGGTCCCGGCCGGGGCCACCGCGGGCCTGCCGGCCGCGGAGCAGCGCCGGATCGCGCTGCTCGGCGGGGCCGTCGTCCGCCAGACCGGGGCGAGCGCCCAGGTCGCGAAGGTGGTGGAACGGCAGGCCGACGCCTACCCGGAGCAACCGGTCGCGGCCCGCATAGTCCGGGTGGTGAACGCATACGACGAGAAGGTTCGGGGCAGCGGTCCCGGCGGGCCCCTCACGGCTCTGGAGGAGCTGCGGCTGGGCACCGGCGGGGAGTACGCGCCGGAGGTGGTCGAAGCGCTGGCCAGGGTGTTGTCGAGAGGCCGTCTGACCTTGCCCGCGGGTGGGTAACCCATGGGTAATGAGCGGCCCTGCGGCCACACGTGGTTGGATGCGAGGGAGAGAGTGTCCGGGGGCACTGGCCAGCCCACAGAACGGAACTGGCAGGCGGGAATCGTGAGGATCTTCGGCAAGGGACGGCACCGGCCCTCCGCCTCCTGGCGGCAGGCCACCGACCGCGCGTTCACGCTGATCGGCGACGGGCGGTACGAGGACGCGGGCGCGCTGCTGACACGTGCCGCCGACCTGGAACCCTGGCTGTCGGAGTCCTGGTTCAACCTCGCGCTGCTGCACAAGTTCCGGCACGACTGGGAGCAGGCCCGTACGGCGGGCCTGCGGGCCGTCGCGCTGCTCGACCGCGGGTCGGGCGCCCCCGACTGGTGGAACGTCGGCATCGCCGCCACCGCCCTGCAGGACTGGCCGCTGGCCCGCCGGGCCTGGCAGGCGTACGGGCTGCACGTGCCCGGCGAGGCCACCGGCGCGGGCGAGCCCGTCGGGATGGAGCTGGGCAGCGCGGCCGTGCGGCTGTCGCCCGAGGGCGAGGCCGAAGTGGTGTGGGGGCGGCGGCTGGACCCCGCCCGCATCGAGGTGCTGTCGATCCCGCTGCCCTCCTCCGGGCGGCGCTGGGGCGAGGTCGTGCTGCACGACGGGGTGCCGCACGGCGAGCGGACCACCTCGGCCGGCCACTCCTATCCGGTCTTCGACGAGATCGAGCTGTGGGCCCCGTCCCCGGTGCCGACCTGGGTGGTCCTGCTGGAGGCGGCCACCGAGTCGGACCGCGACGCGCTGGAGCGGCTGGCCGCCGACGCCGGCTTCGCGGCGGAGGACTGGTCGTCCTCGGTGCGGCTGCTGTGCCGGATGTGCTCGGAGTCACGGATGCCGTCCGACGAGGGCGACGGCGAGCATCTCGACCCGCACGACCACAGCGAGCCGGGGCATCCGGGTCCGCTCGGCCACCGCACCGACGGCCAGCTCTGGGTTCCCGAGCGGGAGTGCGGGGTGGCCGCGCCGGCCTCGCTCGTGCGGGGGCTGCTGGACGGGTGGGTCGCCGACAGCCCCGAGTCGAGGGACTGGCGAGATCTCGAAGAGGTGTGCTGACCGCCGTCGGCCGCGGGTTCGTCGTGGCGGGTCGCGCATCCGCTTCCGGCTCCGCCCGAGCGGGGGCCCGGTCGCGGAGCCGCGCATCGATCACGGTCCGGCGTCCCTCACGGGGCGCTCCACGTACCCTGTATCGAGCATTCACCCCCTGTCTGTTTGAGGAAGGCATCGTCGGTCATGGCCCAGCAGGACACCGATCAGCAGCACGCGGGCGTGCTCCCCGTGGACGACGAGGGCTTCGTCATCGACACCGAGAAGGCGCAGGAGCGCGAGCTGGCCTGGCGTGAGGCCGGCACCTCGCGGCCGATCACCGTCGTCGGCAACCCGGTGCTGCACAAGGAGTGCGCGGACGTCACCGAGTTCGACGAGGAGCTGCGGCAGCTGGTCGCGGACATGTTCGCCTCGCAGCACACCGCCGAGGGCGTGGGCCTGGCCGCCAACCAGATCGGCGTCGCCCTGAAGGTCTTCGTCTACGACTGCCCCGACGACGAGGGCGTGCGGCACACCGGTGTCGTCTGCAATCCCAGGCTGGTCGAACTGCCCGCCGACCGGCGGCGGCTGGACGACAGCAACGAGGGCTGTCTGTCGGTGCCCACCGCCTACGCGCCGCTGGCCCGCCCCGACTACGCCGAGGTCACCGGGCAGGACGTGCACGGCAACCCCGTCAAGGTGCGCGGCACCGGGTACTTCGCACGGTGTTTGCAGCACGAGACCGATCACCTGTACGGGTACCTCTACATCGACCGGCTGTCCAAGCGCGAGCGCAAGGACGCGCTGCGGCAGATGGCCGAGAACGAGCCTCGTTACCCCGTGGTCGCCAACGACTGAACGCGACCCCGCACCCACCCCCGAACGACGCCTGGCCGGGATGCCTTCCGGTCAGGCGTCGTTCGTGTGTCCGACGGACGTTCGATCGCTTACGCACATCTACCGCACATCAGCTGATCCTTACCAGTCACGCAAGGGGGGGGATTCTCGGCATGTTGGGGTAGTGAATGAAGCAAATCCGTTCCCAGAACGGTCAGTTGTAGGGCTGAATGGGAAGTGCGGGGATACGCAACGGCGCACGCCCGGCACGGGGGGAGGGGTGTGCGCCCACTGGCGGCTGAGAGGGGTTGTTCGTGCCAGCTTTCCCATACAGCACCACATACAGCACCACTGCGACGGTGGCCGCGCCCGCGGTCCCTCCCTCGCTCTCTCTTCCTGTCATCGAGGCGGCGTTTCCCCGGCAACTGCATCCGTATTGGCCCAAGTTGCAGGAGAAGACCCGCTCCTGGCTGCTGGAAAAGCAGTTGATGCCGGCGGACAAGGTCGCCGAATATGCCGACGGCCTGTGCTATACGGACTTGATGGCGGGCTTCTACCTCGGTGCACCCGACGAGGTCATGCAGGCCATCGCGGACTACAGCGCGTGGTTCTTCGTCTGGGACGACCGGCACGACCGTGACGTCGTGCACGCCCGTGCCTCGTCCTGGCGGCGACTCAGGTTCCGCTTGCACGCGGCTCTGGACTCCCCGGCGGCTCATCTGCGCCACCCGGACCCGCTGGTGGCCGGACTCGCCGACGCGGTGGCCCGGTTGTACTCCTTCCTTCCCTTCACCTGGAACGCGCGGTTCGCCCGGCACTTCCACTCCGTGATCGAGGCGTACGACCGGGAATTCCACAACCGCATCGAAGGGCGCATTCCCGGAGTCGAGGAATACCTCGCGCTGCGCCGGCTCACCTTTGCGCACTGGATCTGGACGGATCTGCTGGAACCGAGTGCGGGATGCGAACTACCGGCCGCGGTACGGAAAAACCCGGCCTATCGGCGAGCGGCCCTGCTGAGCCAGGAATTCGCCGCCTGGTACAACGACCTCTGCTCGCTGCCCAAGGAACTGGCGGGCGACGAGGTGCACAACCTCGGGATCAGTCTCATCACTCATGAGGGAATGACCCTGGAAGAAGCGGTCGAGGAACTCCGGAACCGCATCGAGGAATGCATATCCGAGTTCCTGGCCGTCGAGAAGGACGTCTTACGCCTCGCCGACCGGCTCGACGACGGGACGGTCCGCGGAAGGGAACTCGGCACCGCCGTCCGGGCCTGCCTCGGCAATATGCGGAACTGGTTCAGTTCCGTCTACTGGTTCCACCACGAGTCCGGCCGTTACATGGTCGACAGCTGGGACGACCGGTCCACGCCCCCGTACGTCAACAACGAAGCGGCAGGTGAGAAATGACCGTCGAGTCGGTGAAACCCGCGACCCCCGGAACGCCCGAACTGCCTGAGCCGCCATGGGCAGGCGGCGGGCTTCCGCTCCTCGGGCACGGCTGGAAGCTGGCCCGTGACCCGCTGGCCTTCATGGCCCGGCTGCGCGACCACGGCGACGTCGTACGCCTCAAGCTGGGCCCCAAGACGGTGTACGCCGTCACCGCGCCGGACCTCACCGGGGCCCTGGCGCTCAGCCCGGACTACATCATCTCCGGCCCTCTGTGGGAGACCCTGGAGAGCCTGCTCGGCAAGCAGGGGGTGGCGACCGCCAACGGCCCGCTCCATCGCCGCCAACGGCGCACGATCCAGCCCGCCTTCCGGCTCGACGCCATCCCGGAGTACGCGCCGATCATGGAGGAGGAGGCCTACGCGCTCATCGAGCGCTGGACGAAGGGCGAGGTCCTCGACGTCACGGCGGAGGCCTTCCGGGTGTCCGTGCGCATCTCGGCCCGCTGTCTGATGCGCGGCAGCTACATGGACGCCCGGTCCGAGCGCATCACCTCCGCGCTCGCCACGGTGTTCGCCGGTATGTACCAGCGCATGGTGCTGCCGCTCGGGCCGCTTTATCGGGTACCGGTTCCGGCCAACCGCGCATTCAACCGGGCGCTGGCCGATCTGCATCGGCTGGTGGACGAGATCGTCGCCGATCGCCGGGCATCCGGTCAAAAACCGAACGATTTGCTGACGGCTTTGCTCGAGGCGAAGGACGAGAATGGCGAACCGATCGGGGAACAGGAGATCCACGACCAGGTCATCGCCATACTCACCCCCGGCAGCGAAACCGCCGGCTCAGTGGTCATGTCGCTGCTCCACGTCCTCACCGAGCACCCGGATCAGGTGGACAAGATCCGCGAAGAGGTGAAAAACGTTGTCGGCGACCGGCCGGTCGCATTCGCCGACGTCCGAAAGCTGCAGCACACCGCCAATGTCGTCGTCGAGACCATGCGGCTGTATCCCGCCGTATGGATATTGACCCGGCGGGCGGTGACCGAGACGGAGCTCGGCGGATACCGCATTCCCGCCGGAGCCGACATCGTGTACAGCCCGTACGCGGTTCAGCGCGATCCGAGGTCGTACGAGCGGCACACGGAGTTCGACCCCGACCGCTGGCTGCCCGGCGGCTCCCCGGATCTGCCGAAATACGCCATGACACCGTTCGGCGTCGGCAATCGGAAGTGCCCGAGCGACCACTTCTCGATGGCCGAGCTGACGCTGATCACCGCGGTGGTGGCGAACGCGTTCCGCTTCGAGCCGGCGCCCGGTTCCGACAACCGGACGCACATCGGCATCACCCTGCGGCCGCGCCGGCTGCTGCTGCGGGCCGTACCGGGGTGACAGCCGCGGGCGATACCGGAGCGAGTGCCGCGGCTCAGGCGACGGCCTGCGGACCGCGGAACGTGCGCCGGTAGGCGTTGGGGGTCGTCCCCAGCGCCTGCACGAACTGGTGGCGCAGCGCGCCCGCCGTGCCGAAGCCGGCGCGCCAGGCGATCGCGTCCACCGTCTCGTCCGTCGCCTCCAGCAGGTGCTGCGCCAGCAGCACCCGCTGGCGCAGCAGCCACCGGTAGGGGGTCGTGCCCGTCTCCTGCTGGAAGCGCCGGGCGAAGGCGCGCGGGGACATGTGGGCGCGTTCGGCGAGCTGCTCGACGGTGACCTCCGCGTCGAGGTGCTGCTCCATCCAGGCGAGCACCCCGCCGACGGTGTCGCACCGCGAGCGGGGCAGCGGCCGTTCGATGTACTGGGCCTGGCCGCCGTCCCGGTGCGGCGGCACCACCATCCGCCGGGCGATCCGGTTGGCGATCTCGGGGCCCTGCTCCTTGCGGACGATGTGCAGACAGGCGTCGATGCCCGCGGCCGTCCCGGCCGAGGTGATCACCGGGTCCTCGTCGACGTAGAGAACGTCCGGTTCGACCGTCGTGCGCGGATACTGGCGGGCCAGCCGCTCGGCGTGCCGCCAGTGCACCGCGCAGCGCCGTCCGTCGAGCAGCCCCGCCGCGGCCAGGACGAAGGCTCCGGAGCAGACGCTGAGCACCCGGGCGCCCCGGTCCACGGCCCGGCGCAGCGCGTCCAGCAGCTCCGGCGGGAACTCCCGGCTGCCGTACGTCTCCCCGGCGGGCACGGCGATCAGGTCGGCGCTCTCCAGCCGGTCGAGCCCGTGCTCGGTGCCCAGCGTGAAGCCCGCGGGCGTGCTCAGCCTCGGCCCCTCGGCCGAGGCGACGGCGAAGTCGTACACCGGCAGCCCCTCGTCGCTGCGGTCGATCCCGAAGACCTCGCAGATCACGCCCAGTTCAAAGGGGTGCACACCGTCCAGCAGGATCGCGGCCACGTTGTTCAGCATGCCGCCAGTGTGCCTGGGAAGTGGCAGGAATTTGAAGGTGTGCGGCAGTCCTGCCACTGTCAGGAGTGTCCGGCTCGTACGACGCTTACCTCATGAACGCATTCAGCGAGTACCTCACCGTCCTGGCCCTCTTCCTCCTCCTGGCGGGACCGGCGCGCGTGGGACTTCGCCACGAGCGCCGGACCGACCGTCAGCTGAAGGCCGCCCAGGCCGCCCAGGCCGCCCAGGTCCTTCGGGTCGCGCGGACCGCGACCCGGACTCAGAAGTCCTCGTCCAGGTCGACGGTGCCCTCCACCGCGACCTGGTACGCCGACGGACGGCGCTCGAAGAAGTTGGTCAGCTCCTGAACGCCCTGCAGCTCCATGAAGGAGAACGGGTTCTCCGAGCCGTACACCGGGGCGAAACCGAGCCGCGACAGGCGCTGGTCGGCGACGCACTCCAGGTACTGCCGCATGGAGTCGGTGTTCATGCCCGGCAGGCCCTCGCCGCACAGGTCACGCGCGAACTGCAGCTCGGCCTCGACGGCCTCCCGGAGCATGTCGACGACCTCCTCCCGGAGCCGGTCGTCGAAGAGCTCCGGCTCCTCCTTGCGGACGGTGTCGACCACTTCGAAGGCGAAGCTCATGTGCATCGTCTCGTCGCGGAACACCCAGTTGGTGCCGGTCGCCAGGCCGTGCAGCAGACCGCGGCTGCGGAACCAGTAGACGTACGCGAAGGCCCCGTAGAAGAACAGGCCCTCGATGCACGCGGCGAAGCAGATCAGGTTGAGCAGGAAGCGGCGGCGGTCGGCCTGGGACTCCAGCCGCTCCAGCTTCTCGACCTCGTTGATCCACTTGAAGCAGAACTCCGCCTTCTCGCGGATGGAGGGGATGTTCTCCACCGCGTCGAAGGCGGCCGCCCGGTCCTGCGGATCGGGCAGGTAGGTGTCCAGCAGCGTCAGATAGAACTGGACGTGCACGGCCTCCTCGAACAGCTGCCTCGACAGGTACAGGCGCGCCTCGGGGGAGTTGATGTGCTTGTACAGCGTCAGCACGAGGTTGTTCGCCACGATCGAGTCGCCCGTCGCGAAGAACGCGACCAGCCGGCCGATCATGTGCTGCTCACCCTCGGACAGCTTCGCGAGGTCCGCGACGTCCGAGTGGAGGTCGACCTCCTCGACGGTCCAGGTGTTCTTGATGGCGTCCCGGTAGCGCTCGTAGAAGTCGGGGTAGCGCATCGGCCGCAGCGTCAGCTCGAAGCCCGGGTCGAGCAGGTTCTTCTCGGTCTTCTCGGGTGCGGTGGTCATTACTGGCAGGCCTCGCAGGACTCGGGGTTCTCAAGGGAGCAGGCGACGGCGTCGGGGTCGGCCGCCTGCTGCACGGGGATGGTCTTCTCGGGCTGCGCCTGGGCCTGGGCGGCGCGCGCGATGCGCGTCGCCGGGCGCGAGCGCAGGTAGTACGTCGTCTTCAGACCCGACTTCCAGGCGTAGGCGTACATCGAGGAGAGCTTGCCGATGGTCGGCGTCTCCAGGAACAGGTTCAGCGACTGCGCCTGGTCCAGGTACGGGGTGCGGGCGGCGGCCATGTCGATCAGGCCGCGCTGCGGGATCTCCCACGCCGTGCGGTACAGCGCGCGCACCTCGGCCGGGATCCACGCGAACTGCTGTACCGAGCCGTTCGCGTCGCGCAACGCCTCACGGGTGCGAGCGTCCCACACGCCGAGCTCCTTGAGGTCGCGCACCAGGTAGGAGTTGACCTGGAGGAACTCGCCGGAGAGGGTCTCGCGCTTGAACAGGTTGGACACCTGCGGCTCGATGCACTCGTACACGCCCGCGATGGAGGCGATGGTGGCGGTCGGCGCGATGGCGAGCAGCAGCGAGTTGCGCAGACCGGTCGCGGCGATCCGTTCGCGCAGGGCCGCCCAGCGCTCCGGCCAGGCGAACTCGACGCCGTAGTGGTCGGGGTGCAGCACGCCCCGGGCGGTACGGGTCTTCTCCCAGGCGGGGAGGGGGCCGTTGCGCTCGGCCAGGTCGGCGGAGGCCTCGTACGCGGCCAGCATCACGCGCTCGGCGATGCGGGTGGACAGTGCCTTGGCCTCGGGCGAGTCGAACGGGAGGCGCAGCTTGAAGAAGACGTCCTGCAGGCCCATCGCGCCCAGTCCCACCGGACGCCAGCGGGCGTTGGAACGGCCCGCCTGCTCGGTCGGGTAGAAGTTGATGTCCACGACCCGGTCGAGGAAGGTGACGGCCGTGCGGACGGTCTCGTCCAGCCGCTCCCAGTCGATCGTGCCGGCCGCCGTGTCGACGAACGCGCCGAGGTTCACCGAACCCAGGTTGCAGACCGCCGTCTCGCCGTCGTCCGTGACCTCCAGGATCTCCGTGCAGAGGTTGGAGGAGTGCACGACATGGCCCGGCTCGGCCGTCTGGTTGGCGGTGCGGTTGGCGGCGTCCTTGAAGGTCATCCAACCGTTGCCGGTCTGCGCGAGGGTGCGCATCATCCGGCCGTAGAGGTCACGGGCGGGGATGGTCTTCTTCGCCAGCCCCTTCGCCTCGGCCGACCGGTAGGCCGCGTCGAACTCGTCGCCCCACAGGTCGACCAGCTCGGGCACGTCGGCGGGCGAGAACAGCGACCACGGCTCGTCGGCGTTGACCCGGCGCATGAACTCGTCCGGGATCCAGTGCGCGAGGTTCAGGTTGTGCGTACGCCGGGCGTCCTCACCGGTGTTGTCGCGCAGCTCCAGGAACTCCTCGATGTCGGAGTGCCAGGTCTCCAGGTACACGGCGGCCGCGCCCTTGCGCCGGCCGCCCTGGTTCACGGCGGCGACCGAGGCGTCCAGCGTCTTCAGGAACGGGACGATGCCGTTGGAGTGCCCGTTGGTGCCTCGGATCAGCGAACCGCGGCTGCGGATGCGGGAGTACGACAGCCCGATGCCGCCGGCGTGCTTCGACAGCCGGGCCACCTGGTGGTAACGGTCGTAGATGGAGTCCAGCTCGTCCAGCGGGGAGTCGAGGAGGTAGCAGGACGACATCTGCGGGTGCCGGGTGCCGGAGTTGAAGAGCGTGGGAGAGGACGGGAGGTAGTCCAGCCGGCTCATCAGCCCGTACAGCGCGGCGACTTCGTCCACGGCGCGGACCGTGTCGTCCTCGGCGAGACCGGAGGCGACGCGCAGCAGGAAGTGCTGGGGCGTCTCGACGACCTTGCGGGTGATCGGGTGCCGCAGGAGGTAGCGGCTGTGCAGGGTGCGCAGCCCGAAGTAGCCGAAGCGGTCGTCGGCGGCCGGGTCGATCAGCGCGTCGAGGCGGGCCGCGTGGACGCGCACGAACTCGGCGGTGCGGTCGGCGATCAGGCCCTCGCGATGGCCCACGGCGATCGATCCGGTGAACGACGTGACGCCCTGGGACGCGGCCTCCGCGGCGATGCTGATCGTCAGCAGCCGGGCGGCCAGCTTCGAGTAGACGGGGTCCTCGGAGATGAGGCCGGCGGCCGCCTCCGTGGCCAGCTCGCGCAGCTCCGCGGTGATCTCGGAGGCGGCCCGTGTCGACCGGCCGCGCAGGGCCGCGGCGGCGACCCGGCCGGGGTCGGCGTCGGGCAGATCGGCGGTCAGCTCGGTCAGGGTACGCAGCAACGCGGTACCGGGACCGTCGGTCTCCGGCTCGACGGCTGAAACCGGTTCGGCTGGCGCGATGGTCACGTGGGGGCTCTCCCTCGCTCGGCGGGGGCCTTGCGCAGGGCAGGAGGCAGCACACGAGCGCGCGGGGGCGTCGCGTCCACCGGCCCACTCCGCGAGGCCCGGACGTCAGGGCGCCCGGACCGGACGGCCGGGCACGCTGTCGGCAGGACCTCGGACTGAACAGGCGTGCGCATATGGGTATACGTGCACACGAGTACACCGTTGCGGGACAGTTCCGGATTCGCACCGGATTCCCCTGCGGCGACAGCGAGCATGAGCATACATCTTGTGCTCGCCCGTCACGCCACCCCCAGATGTTGTGTCGCGGCGGTTTCAGAGCGTCAACTGATAGGTGAGCAGAGTGATGTCGGCCCGCCCCGGCAGGGGATTCCGGTCCCGCTCGGGCGTGCGGACGAAGCCGAGGCGTTCGTAGATCCGGTGGGCGGCGCGCATCGTGCGCCGGGTCGACAGAACGACGGCGGTGCAGCCCTCCGCCGCCCGGGCTCGCTCGACGCGGGCGCGCACCATGGCCTCGCCGGCCCCCCGGCCGCGCGCCGCCCGCGCGACGGCGAGCATCCTGATCTCCGCCTCGCCGGGGCGCGCGATGTCGGCCAGGGGGCCGGGGCCCGGGACGAAGGCGACCCCGCCGAGCAGCCGTTCGCCGTCCACGGCCACCAGGACCTCGGCGGCGGCCGCCCGCCGCGTCACGTCCCTCAGTTCGCGCTGATACGCGTCGCTCTCACCGAAGTCGAGGAGGCCGTCGTCCAGGTAGGCGCGGGCGGTCAGGTCGCCGAGGGCCTCGAACTCGGCGGGTCGTACGGCTCGGATGCCGATGTCCATGACGGGCAGTGTGCGCTGCAGCACGAGGATGGGCCGCCGGTTTCCTCCGACGGCCCCTCGTCATGCGGGCGCGGCGCGCGAGGGGCGAGCCCCGCCTCGCCGAGGCTAGTGGGACGTTCCCACGGTCGCCGGCGGCAGCTCCACCTGCACGCCCGGGTCGCCCGCGTCCGCCGTGTAGTCCTGCGGCCTCGTCTCGTCGACGCCGTCGGGTGCCTTGGCCGCCTTGAGGACGAACGTCAGGACCACCGCGACGACGACGTTGAGGACGAACGCGGTGAGGCCGATGTAGCCGATCTCCCCGATGCCCGGGATCTCCTTCGAGGAGCCGCCGAAGTGCGCTTGCGTCGGGGAGGCGACCCCGTAGGCGGCGAAGGTGCCGTAGACCATGCCGACCGCCCAGCCGGCCAGCAGGGCCCAGCGGTGGAACCAGCGGGTGAACAGACCGCCGACCAGGGCCGGGAAGGTCTGCAGGATCCAGATCCCGCCCAGCAGCTGGAAGTTGATGGCGACCGTCTTGTCCATGGTGAGGACGAAGACCAGGGCCCCCACCTTCACCAGCAGCGAGACCAGCTTGGAGACCTGGGTCTCCTGCGCGGGCGTCGCGTCCGGTTTGATGAAGTCCTTGTAGATGTTGCGGGTGAAGAGGTTCGCGGCCGCGATCGACATGATGGCCGCCGGCACGAGCGCCCCGATGCCGATCGCCGCGAACGCCACACCGGCGAACCAGGACGGGAACATGTCCTCGAACAGCTGCGGGATGGCCAGCTGCCCGTTGGTGACCTTGACGCCGGCCGCGATCGCCATGAAGCCCAGCAGTGCGAGCAGACCCAGCATCAGCGAGTACAGCGGCAGGATCGTGGTGTTGCGCCGGATCACCTCACGGCTGCGCGAGGACAGCGTCGCGGTGATCGAGTGCGGGTACATGAACAGCGCCAGCGCCGAGCCCAGCGCGAGCGTCGCGTACGTCCACTGGCCCGGCTCCGCCGGCGCCAGCGCGCCACGCGGCTTGCCCGTCGCCGGGTTGGTCTGGCTGAACGCGTCGCCCGCCTTGGCGAAGATGTCGTCGAACCCGCCCAGCTTGATCGGGATGTAGATGATCGCCACCGCGATGACGATGTAGATCAGCGTGTCCTTCACGAACGCGATCAGCGCGGGGGCCCGCAGCCCGGAGGAGTACGTGTAGGCCGCCAGCACGCCGAACGCGATCAGCAGCGGCAGGTCCTTCACGAACCAGTTGGTGTTCTCGCCGCCGCCGACGCCCATCACGTCGAGCACGGCCTGGATGCCGACCAACTGCAGCGCGATGTAGGGCATCGTCGCCAGGATGCCGGTCACGGCGACCGCCAGCGACAGGCCCTTCGAGCCGAACCGGCCCCGCACGAAGTCCGAGGTCGTCACGTAGCCGTGCTTGTGGGACACCGACCACAGACGGGGCAGGAACGTGAAGATCAGCGGGTACACGAGGATCGTGTACGGCACCGCGAAGAAGCCGGCCGCGCCCGCCGCGTAGATCGCCGCCGGCACGGCGACGAAGGTGTACGCGGTGTACAGGTCCCCGCCCAGCAGGAACCAGGTCACCCAGGTGCCGAACGAGCGGCCGCCCAGCCCCCATTCGTCGAGGCTGTCGCTGTCGGCCTTGCGCCAGCGCGCGGCCAGGAAGCCCATGACCGTGACGGCCAGGAAGAAGAAGATGAAGACGGCGAGTGCCACGCCGTTCACGCCGTCCTTCACTCCGACGCACCGCCCTTCGCAGAAGCGCCGGAAGCGCCGGAAGCCGGGGCGGTGACGCCGCGGGTGCGCTGGTCACGCTGCCACAGCTTGTACGCCGTCACGGTGAGCGCGGCGGAGAGGGGCACCCACAGCATCTGGTACCAGTAGAAGAAGGGGATCCCGATGAACGCGGGATCCACCTTGGCGTACGAACCCACCCACAGCATCGCCACGAAGGGGGCGAGCAGACAGAGGGCGATGACGACGCGCACAGGCGTCACCAACGGCCCTCTGCTCACTTCCGGGGTCTCTGACATCGGCGGCTGGGCCCCTCTCACTCGATCGCCTTGATCACAGGTGTAATGCGCAGGCAATGTAAGTGACGGATAAGCCCAGCGGAAGGCCCTCCACAGACCCTCTACTCGGCGGGCCTCTTCAGCCGCGCCACGAACTTGTACCGGTCGCCCCGGTACACCGACCGCACCCACTCCACCGGCCGGCCCTTCAGGTCCAGCGAGTGACGGGAGAGCATCAGCATGGGCAGGCCGACGTCGGTGCCGAGCAGACCGGCCTCGCGGGGGGTGGCCAGGGACGTCTCGATGGTCTCCTCGGCCTCGGCGAGACGGATGTCGTACACCTCGGCCAGGGCCGTGTAGAGCGAGGTGTACTTGGCCAGGGACCGGCGCAGGGCCGGGAAGCGCTTGGCCGACAGGTGGGTCGTCTCGATCGCCATGGGCTCGCCGTTGGCCATGCGCAGCCGCTCGATGCGCAGCACCCGGCCGCCGGCCGTTATGTCGAGCAGCCCGGCGAGACGGTCGTCGGCGGTGATGTACCCGACGTCCAGCAGCTGCGAGGTCGGTTCGAGCCCCTGGGCGCGCATGTCCTCGGTGTAGGAGGTCAGTTGCAGCGCCTGGGACACCTTCGGCTTGGCGACGAACGTCCCCTTGCCCTGGATGCGCTCCAGTCGCCCTTCGACCACGAGTTCCTGCAGCGCCTGGCGGACGGTCGTGCGCGAGGTGTCGAACTCGGCCGCCAGCGTGCGCTCCGGTGGGACCGGAGTGCCGGGCGACTGCGTCTCCGTCATGTCGAGCAGGTGCTTCTTGAGGCGGTAGTACTTGGGCACACGCGCGGTACGGACGGTCGCCCCACCCTCGTTCTCCGCACTGCTGACGTCGGTGCTCATGGCCTGCCTTCCCGGCTGCGGGTGCCGAAACGGCCGACACCCCGTCGGCCGCGGCACACATCGTGGCACGGACGCGGCGACGCGCGCGCCGTCGTTCCGTGATCCCTCTGTATACCGTCGCAACCTTTGCTGGTCTAGTCCACCAGGGCAAATGGTCTACCGGACCGGACCCCTCGGCGGCCGATGTTTTCGAGGGCTTCTTACTTAAAGGTTCCTGCATATGTAGGTCCCATAACGGCTGGTCGGAGGGGGTTCGGCCACCCTTGACAGGCTTATGGGCCTGAGCCAAGCTCTGCGCACTGGTCTACACCATTGGTCCAGATCGAGGTCCCGGCCCGTGGGCGGGGGGTGTGGCATCCCTGAGGAGGATGGCGTGAAGCGCAAGCTGATAGCCGCGATCGGTATCGCGGGCATGATGGTCTCCATCGCGGCGTGCGGGGACGACAGTGGCAGCGGGGACTCGAAGGGCACGGACGCCAAGGAGCTCACCGTCTGGCTCACCGTCGACGCGCAGAACAACTGGCCCGACCTGGTCAAGGCCGCCGACGCCGCCGTGCAGAAGGCGCACCCCGGCGTCAAGGTCAACCACGAGTACTACGGCTGGCCGGACAAGAACGCCAAGTTCGACGCCGTCCTCGCCACCGACAAGGCCCCCGACGTCGTCGAGATGGGCAACACCGAGATGCTCGGCTACATGGTCAAGGGCGCCTTCGCTCCCCTCGACACCGCCAAGTTCGACAACTCCTCCGCCTGGCTCGACGGCCTCAAGGCCTCGGTGACCTACGACGGCAAGACCTACGGCGTGCCTTACTACGCCGGCGGCCGCGTCGGCAACTGGCGCAAGGACGTCTTCGCCGCGGTCGGCGTGAAGTCCGCGCCCAAGACGTACGCGGAGCTGACCGCCGCCCTGGACAAGGTCCAGGACAAGCAGGGCGACAAGTTCTCCGCCTGGTACCAGCCCACCCGGGACTGGTACGCGGCGATGTCCTTCGTCTACGACGCCGGCGGCTCCATCGCCAAGGAGGACGGCGGCCAGTGGAAGGCCGACCTCTCCTCGCCGGAGTCCGTCAAGGGCCTCACGGAGTTCAAGAACGTCGTCGACAAGTACATGCACGCCGACAAGACCAAGGACGAGTCCGACCGCTACATCGTCTACGGCCAGGGCAAGTCCGGCATGATCTTCGGCGCGGCCTGGGAGGGCGCGACCTCCGCCGACCCGAAGAACGACAAGACCGGCAAGCTCAAGGACAACCTCGAGAACTTCGTGATGCCCGGTCCGTCCGGCAAGAACCTCCCCGTCTTCCTGGGCGGCTCCGACCTCGCCGTCCCGGTCAAGTCGCACGCGCAGGGCCTCGCCGCCGAGTGGATCAACGCGTTCACCGGCCCCTCCGGCCAGAAGGGCCTGATGGCCAAGGGCAACCTGCCCAACAACAAGACCGACCTCGCGACCCTCAAGAACGACCCGGCGACGGCCGTCCCCGCCACCGCGGCCGAGTCCAACTGGTTCGTCCCCATGGCCCCCGGCTGGGGTCAGGTCGAGAAGGCCCAGGTCCTGCAGACCATGCTGCAGAGCATCGGCACCGGCAAGAAGACGGTCGAGGCCGCCGCGAAGGACGCGGACGCCGCGATCGACAAGGTCATCAACACCAAGTGACCTGAGGGCGGGGCCCTGCAGCGAGCAGGGCCCTGCTCCCCGTACGACCCGAGGGACCGCTGAGGAGCGCGCGGATGAGTGCCGCAGACACGACCACTGCCAAAGTGCCGCCGACGCGGCAGTCGCCACCCCCGCCGCCCGTCGGCGAACCGGGCGCGAAGAGACCACGCGGCGGCCGCGGTTCCGGCGGGACCGCGACCCCCTGGCTGCTCCTCGCCCCCTGTCTGCTGGTTCTCGCCCTGGTGATGGGCTATCCGCTGGTGCGGCTGGTCACCCTGTCCTTCCAGAAGTTCGGGCAGTCCCAGCTGTGGGGCTTCCAGCCGGCCGAGTCGGTCGGGTTCGACAACTTCACGGGCGTGTTGGGCGACGGCGAGTTCTGGCAGGTCGTGCTGCGCACGATCGTCTTCGCGGCCGGCTGCGTGATCCTCACGATGGTCCTCGGCATGCTGATCGCGCTGCTCCTCCAGCGCGTCTCCGGCTGGGTGAAGACCCTCGTCAACATCGCGCTCGTGGCCGGGTGGGGCATGCCCGTCATCGTCGCCACCACCGTCTTCAAGTGGCTGTTCGACTCCGACTACGGCATCCTCAACGCGGTGCTGAGCAGGCTGCCCGGCGTCGACCTGATCGGCCACAACTGGTTCGCGAGCGGACCGCAGGGCCTCGCGGTGATCATGCTGCTGGTGATCTGGGGCGCGGTGCCCTTCGTGGTGATCACCCTCAGCGCGGGCCTCACCCAGGTCCCGGCCGAGCTGGAGGAGGCTGCCCGCCTCGACGGCGCCGGCGCCTGGGGCGTCTTCCGGTACGTCACTCTGCCCATCCTCAAGCCGGTCATCGTGATGCTCACGACCCTGTCGGTCATCTGGGACATGGGCGTCTTCCCCCAGGTCTTCGTGATGCGCAACGGGCATCCGGAGGCCGAGTTCCAGCTCCTGACGACGTACTCCTACGACCGCGCGTTCGTCGTCAACGACTACGGCCAGGGCTCGGCGATCGCCCTGGTCACCGTGGTGCTGCTGCTCGGGGTGGTCGCCGTCTACATGCGCCAGATGCTGAAGATCGGAGAGGTCGAATGAGCGCCATCGCCTCCGGGGCGAACCCGGCCGGAAGCCGGCCCCGGCGCCGGAAGTCCAAGCTCGGCTGGAACCTCGTCGGCCTGTTCGTCTTCGCGGTCGCCGGCTTCCCCGTCTACTGGATGCTCAACACGGCGTTCAAGCCGGCCAAGGACGCGATCGACCCGGACCCGAGCCTGCTGCCGACGGCACTCACCCTCTCCAACTTCAGCCGCGCGCTGAACATCGCCGACTTCTGGGGCCCGGTGGGCCGCAGCCTGATCGTCTCCCTGGCGGTCGTCGCGATCGGCGTCGTCGTCGGCCTGCTGGCCGCGCTGGCCATCTCCCGGTTCGCCTTCCGCGGCCGCAAGATCGTGATCGTCGGCATCCTGGCCGTCCAGATGATCCCGCTCGTCGCCATGATCATCCCGGTCTTCCTGCTCCTGAACGACCTGGACCAGTACGACAAGCTCTCGGGCCTGATCATCACGTACCTGACCTTCATCCTGCCCTTCACGGTGTGGACCCTGCGCGGCTTCATCGTCAACATCCCGAAGGAACTGGAGGAGGCCGCGATGGTCGACGGCTGCAGCCGCACCGGCGCCTTCGTCCGCGTCGTCTTCCCGCTGCTGGCCCCCGGCATGGTCGCCACCTCGGTCTACGGCTTCATCCAGGCCTGGAACGAGTACCTGTACGCCCTGATGCTGCTCAGCCAGAAGAACCAGACCGCGACCGTGTGGCTCAGCAACTTCTCCACCAAGCACGGCACCGAGTACGCCCCGATGATGGCCGGCGCCACGATGATGGCCGTACCGATCGTCGCCCTGTTTCTCCTCGTCCAGCGCAAGATGGCCGCGGGGCTGACCGCGGGCGCCGTGAAGGGATGACGCCCCCGATGACGACAACCGCCAGCGGCACGACCGTGTTCGGCAAGGACGGGCTCACCCGTGACGCCCTGACGGTCCTGCAACCCGGCTTCCCCGGCACCACCGCCCCCGACTGGCTGCTGCGCCGGCTCGGCGAGGGACTGGCGTCGGTGGGACTGTTCGGTAGGAACATCGCCTCGCCCGAGCAACTCGCCGCCCTGACAGCGCAGTTGCGGGCCGAACGGGACGACGTCCTGGTCGCGGTCGACGAGGAGGGCGGAGACGTCACGCGCCTGGAGGTGCGCACCGGCTCCAGCTTCCCCGGCAACCACGCGCTGGGCGCGGTGGACGACGTCTCGCTCACGCTGGAGGTCGCCGCCGAGCTGGGCCGCCGCCTCGCGGAGTGCGGCGTCAACCTCAACTGGGCGCCCTCGGCCGACGTCAACTCCAACCCCGCGAACCCGGTGATCGGGGTCCGCTCCTTCGGCGCCGACCCCGGCCTGGTCGCCCGGCACACCGCCGCCTACGTCAGCGGCCTGCAGTCGGCGGGCGTGGCGGCCTGCACCAAGCACTTCCCGGGCCATGGCGACACGGCCGTCGACTCCCACCACGCGCTCCCGCGCATCGACGCCGGCCCGGCCGTCCTGACCGAGCGCGAGCTGACCCCTTTCCGCGCGGCCATCGCCGCCGGCACCCGCGCCGTGATGAGCGCGCACATCCTGGTCCCGGCCCTGGACCCGGCCCGCCCGGCGACGCTGTCGCCCCACATCCTCACCACGCTCCTGCGCGACGAGCTCGGCTACGACGGGCTCATCGTCACCGACGGCATGGAGATGCAGGCGGTCGCCGCGACCTACGGCATCGAGCGCGGCAGCGTCCTCGCGATCGCCGCCGGCGCCGACGCCATCTGCGTGGGCGGCGGCCTGGCCGACGACGACACCGTGCGCCGGCTGCGGGACGCGCTGGTCACCGCCGTCCGCTCGGGCGAACTGCCGGAGGAACGCCTCGCGGACGCGGCGCACCGCGTACGGGAGCTGGCGCGCTGGACGGCGACGGGCCGGGGCCGGGCGACCGCGCGCGCGGCCGCCGCCGAGCACGGGGCCGGCCCGGCGACGCCGCCCAACGGCGCCGGAGTGCGCGCCGACGTCGGACTGATCGCCGCCCGCCGCGCCCTCCGGCTCACCGGCGACGAGGTCTTCACGCCGTTCGTCGACGCCCCGTTCGTCGCCTCGTTCACCCCGGTCGCGAACATCGCCGTCGGCGACGAGACCCCGTGGGGCGTGGCCGCGGAACTGCTTCGCCTGCTGCCGGGGACGCGGACGGGCAGCTTCACCGGCGCGGACGCCGGGCACGCGGCGCTGGCCGAAGCGGGGGAGCGGCGGATCGTCGCCGTGGTCCGCGACGAGCACCGGCACGCCTGGATGGCCGCGGCCCTCGACGCCCTCCTGGCGGCCCGTCCGGACACGGTCGTCGTCGAGATGGGCGTGCCCCAGGCCCCGCCGCGGGGCGCCCTGCACATTGCCACCCATGGCGCGGCCCGGGTGTGCGGCCTTGCGGCGGCGGAGGTCATCGCGGCCGGCCCGCACGGCTGAGCCCCACGA
>NZ_JBHVYK010000027.1:62214-88263 GCF_042880855.1 Streptomyces sp. NPDC058291 | reverse complement strand
ACGGCATATGAACCCGCGGCCGTGACCCGGCGCCCCCAGCCGCCCCCCCCGCCGCCCCCCCCACCCGTGGCCCCCCGCCGGCCCCCCCGCCCCGGGGCCCCCCCCCCGCCCCCCCCCCGCCGCTCAGATCAGCTCAGGTCCTCGATGGTGGTGCGGACCTTGGAGATGATGGCGTCGGGGATCGGCGCGTAGTCGATGCCCGAGAGGATGCCCTGGCCCTCCGTGCCGGCGATGTAGCGCAGGAACGCCTTGGTGGCGGGCAGGGTGTCGGCCTTGTTGCCCTTGTCGCAGGCGATCTCGTACGTGACCAGGGTGAGCGGGTAGGCGCCGTCGGCCTTGGTGTTGTAGTCCAGCTTCAGCGAGAGGTCGCTGCCCGTGCCGACGACCTTCGCGGCGGCGACGGCCTTGGTGGCGCCGTCGGAGGACGGCTTGACCGGCGCCGAGGCGCCCGTGTTGACGGCGACGGTGCCCAGGCCGTCCTTGGCGTAGGACAGCTCCATGTAGCCGATCGCGCCGTTGGTCTGCTTGACGCCCTGGGCGACACCGGAGGAGCCGGCCGCGGCCTGGCCGCCCTTGGCCTGCCAGGCCTTGCCGCCGGAGTACTTCCAGTCGCTCGGGGCGGCGGCGATCAGGTACTTGGTGAAGTTGTCCGTCGTGCCGGACTCGTCGGAGCGGTGGTACGGCTGGATCTTCAGGTCGGGAAGCTTCGCGCCCGGGTTGAGCTTGGCGATCGCGGCGTCGTTCCAGTTGGTGATCTTGCCGTCGAAGATCTTGGCGATCGTGGAGGCGTCGAGCACCAGGTTGTCCACGCCGGAGACGTTGTAGGCGACGGCGATCGGGCCGGCCACCATCGGCAGGTCGATGCCCTGACCGCCCTTGCAGACCGACTTGGAGGCGGCGACGGCGTCGGGCTTGAGCGCGGAGTCCGAGCCGGCGAAGGCGACCTGTCCCTGCGTGAACGCGGTGACGCCGGCGCCGGAGCCGGAGCCCTTGTAGTTGACCTGGACGCCGGAACAGGCCTGGGTGAAGTTCTTCACCCAGGCGTCGATCGCGTTCTTCTGCGCGGAGGAGCCGTCGGCGAGGAGCTGGCCCTTGGCGTCGTCGCACTTGATGGACCCGGCGGCCGCGGTGGCGGAGGAGCTGCTGCCGCTCTTGCCGGAGCCGGTGTCGTCGGAGCCGCACGCCGTGAGGGCCAGGGCGCCGGAGACGGCGAGAGCACCGAGGGAGAGAGCCCGCCGGTTCATGCGCTGAAGCTTCACTTGGGGGAGGTCCTTCCAGGAGCCGCCGTCCTGAATCCGGCGGCGTGCGGAGAGTGCGAAGTCTGACGTGCGGAGAGTGCGAAGTCTGATAGGTACGACACGTCCCGCTCGGTCGCGAGCCGCACCGCGTAAGGCCGAAATTAGACAGATCAGGTGAAGGCCCTTACGGGCACGAGTGAACGGCGGGTGAACCCCTGCCGTCGGTGCGGTTAGGTCACGGAACGCTCACGTCGAGGACACGGGGTGATTCCGGCCGCGGGGGCGGGGCCGGGGCGATCCGGGAGGGGGGAGCCGGGCTCTCGCCGGGCGGGGGCGGTCGCGGGGGCGGTCCTGCGCTCCTGTCACGTCAGGCGCAGGACGTGCAGCAGGGCGTCCACGAGGGAGCGGTCCCGCGGCTGGGTGAGCCGGTCCCGGGCGGCCGGCGGGGGCAGCCAGAGGAGGCGGTCGACCTCGTCGTTCGGGGCGAAGGCGCCGGACACGGCCTCGGCGGCCCAGTAGCGGACCTCCTTGGGGCGGCCGTTCGCCTCGTACTCCACGGTCGGCAGGCGGGCGCCGGGGACGGCCCGGTGGCCCGTCTCCTCCTCGACCTCGCGCAGAGCGCCCGCGAGCGGGTCCTCGCCTCGTTTCAGCTTGCCCTTGGGGTGCGACCAGTCGTCGTACTTGGGACGGTGTACGAGACACACCTCCAGCGTGGCGTCCACCGGGGAACGGCGCCACAGCACGCAGCCCGCCGCCCGGACGACGGCGTCGTCCGCGGGGTCTCCCGCCGTGCTCACCGGGTGCTCACCGCCTGCCTGTCAGGGTGTGCCGAGGGTCAGCTTCTGCCACGACCGCTGGAACGCGTAGCGCGCCGCCTCCACCTCATGGCGCTGGTCGGCGTGGAGCACGCCGAGCGCGTACGCGGTCGCGGGCGCGATCCGGGGAGTGCGGGCCGCCTGCGCCGCGGCGGACGCCGCCTCCGAGGCGTCCCGGTGGCGGTCGAGGGCCTCTCCCGCGCCGAGCAGCCGGACGTCGAGGGGGGCGTCGTCGCCGTGGACGATCTCACCGGCGTACCGGTGCAGCCGCAGGAGCAGGCGGACCTGATGCCAGGGCGCGTCCTGCGGGTGCGGGGCCGGGTCCGGGGAGAGGCCGTGGAGCAGGGCCTGCGCGTTGTACGGACTGCCCGCGGTGATCAAGGGAAGGGCGGTCACCGCGTCGGCGAGGCGCTCCTCGGCCGCTCGGGCCAGCGGCCGCAGGTCGGCGGCGGAGGCGGCGGGTGTGAGCGGGACCTCGCTGGCGAGGACGGCGATCCGGTCGGCGACGGCGTGGAAGCGCGAGGAGCCGAGGGCCTGCAGCGCCGTGGAGTGCGCCCGGGTGCGGGCGAGGGTCAGCTGCCGGTCCAGAAGGGCGCCCGCCTTGGCCGCGCCCACGGTGAGGCTGCCGCGGTCCGGGGCGGCCGGGTGGGCGCCGGCACGCTCGCCGCCGGCTCGGGCCGCACCGGCCGTACCGGCCGTCTGCGCCTGTAGAGGTGCCTGTACCTGCGGCTGCGTCCGGACCGGTGCCTGCTCCTGTGCCTCCACCGGCGCCTGTAGGGGCGGGTGCGGGTGCGGTTGAGTCTGAAGCTGAGTCCGCGTCTGTGCCCGTAGCTGTGTTCGCGTCTCGGGCTGCGTGTGGGCCGGGGACGGCCCCGGCGGGGGAGTCGTCGTGGGGACGGGCGTCTGCGCGGGGGGCGGCGCGGGCGTCGGGCCCGACAGCCGGTTCAGCGCCAGCAACAGCCGCTCCAGCCGGGCCCCGTACGCCTGCTCCAGCGCCAGCGTGCCCGACAGCCAGACCAGTTCGGGCCGGATGCCCTCCGACCACTCGGGGTCCAGGAGAGGGCGGAAGGTGTGCAGGCTGCCGCTGATGCGGCGGGCCGAGCGGCGCAGGGCGCGCACCGCGTCCACCCGCTCCTGAGGCGGGCCGAACGCCGTGCCGTGCTCGCCCGCGCGCGGATGCGCCCGGCCGGCGGGGCCGCCCGCGAGCGACGAGCCGTGCGACGGGGCGTGCGACGGGGCGCCCCCCGACTCCCGGTGCAGGCGCAGCGCGCGCAGGAACTCCGTGGCCTGGGCCCGGAGGTAGCCCGCGAGGGCCTCCCCCGTCGTCGCGGTCCCGGCCACGGGGCCCGTCAGGTCATGGTGTCGCTGTGCCACGCCGGCGCCTCCGGGCGTCTATGAGCATCTCCTGGACGTTGCGCAGGGGGCCGCCGTCCGCGTCGGTCGCGTGCCGGGTCCATTCGCCGTCCGGGCCGAGGTGCCAGGAGGCGGTGCCGTCCGACATGCCGGTCTCCAGCAGCCGGTTCAGGGACGCCCGGTGGCCCGGGTCGGTGACCCTGACCAGCGCCTCGATACGGCGGTCGAGGTTGCGGTGCATCATGTCGGCGCTGCCGATCCACACCTCGGGCTCGCCGCCGTTGCCGAAACCGAAGACCCGGGAGTGCTCCAGGAAGCGGCCGAGGATGGAACGGACCCGGATGTTGTCCGACAGGCCGGGCACGCCCGGGCGCACCGCGCAGATCCCGCGCACCCACACGTCGACCGGCACACCCGCCTGCGACGCCCGGTACAGGGAGTCGATGAGGGCCTCGTCGACGATCGAGTTCACCTTGATGCGCACATGCGCCGGCCGTCCCGCGCGATGGTGCTGGATCTCCTTGTCGATGCGGGAGATCAGGCCGTCGCGCAGCGACTTCGGGGCGACCAGGAGACGGCGGTAGGTCTCGCGGCGGGAGTAGCCGGAGAGCCGGTTGAACAGGTCGGAGAGGTCCGCGCCGACCTGCGGGTCGGCGGTGAGCAGGCCGAGGTCCTCGTAGAGGCGGGCCGTCTTCGGGTGGTAGTTGCCGGTGCCGACGTGGCAGTAGCGGCGCAGCGTGTCGCCTTCCTGGCGGACCACCAGCGACAGCTTGCAGTGCGTCTTGAGACCGACGAGGCCGTAGACGACGTGGCAGCCGGCCTCCTCCAGCTTGCGCGCCCACTTGATGTTGGCGTGCTCGTCGAACCGGGCCTTGATCTCGACGAGTACGAGGACCTGCTTGCCGGACTCCGCGGCCTCGATGAGCGCGTCGACTATCGGCGAATCGCCCGAGGTGCGGTACAGGGTCTGCTTGATGGCCAGGACGTCCGGGTCGCCGGCCGCCTGTTCCAGGAACGCCTGCACGGACGTCGAGAAGGAGTCGTAGGGGTGGTGCAGCAGGACGTCCCGGCTGCGCAGGGCCGCGAAGATGTCCGGCGGGGACGCCGACTCGACCTCGGCGAGGTCGCGGTGGGTGCCGGCGATGAACTTCTTGTACTTCAGCTCGGGCCGGTCGAGGCCGTGGATGCGGAAGAGGCCGGTGAGGTCGAGGGGGCCCGGCAGCGGATAGACCTCCGCCTCGGAGACCTTCAGCTCGCGCACCAGCAGGTCGAGGACCTCGCGGTCGATGGACTCCTCGACCTCCAGGCGCACCGGCGGCCCGAAGCGGCGCCGCATGAGCTCCTTCTCCAGGGCCTGCAGGAGGTTCTCCGCGTCGTCCTCCTCGACCTCCAGGTCCTCGTTGCGGGTGAGCCGGAAGGCATGGTGCTCCAGCACCTCCATGCCCGGGAACAGCTCCTCCAGGTGGGCGCCGATGACGTCCTCGATGGGGACGTAGCGGCCCGGGGAGCTCTCCAGGAAGCGGGACAGCAGCGGCGGCACCTTGACCCGCGCGAAGTGCTTGTGGCCGCTGACCGGGTTGCGCACGACGACCGCGAGGTTCAGCGAGAGACCCGAGATGTACGGGAAGGGGTGCGCGGGGTCGACCGCGAGGGGGGTCAGGACCGGGAAGATCTGGTGCCGGAAGAGGGTGAACAGGCGTGCCTGCTCCTTCTCCGTCAGCTCGCTCCAGCGGACCAGGTGGATACCCTCCTCCGCGAGGGCGGGGGCGATGTCCTCGTGGTAGGTAGCGGCGTGCCGGGCCATGAGCTCACGGGAGCGGGCCCAGATCATCTCCAGCACCTCGCGCGGCTGGAGGCCGGAGGCGGAGCGGGTGGCGACGCCGGTGGCGATGCGGCGCTTCAGCCCGGCCACCCGGACCATGAAGAACTCGTCCAGGTTGCTGGCGAAGATCGCGAGGAAGTTGGCCCGCTCCAGAAGAGGCGTCTCCGGGTCCTCGGCCAGTTCCAGAACCCGCTCGTTGAACGCGAGCCAGCTGCGTTCCCGGTCGAGGAAACGACCCTGCGGGAGTTCGGGGCCGTCGTAGGGCGCCTCCTCGTAGGTGTCGAGGTCGGCGTCGATGTCGGGCTCCAGATCGGAGACGACGGCAGCCACGGTGTGCGGGCGGTGCGCGGCTATGGAGCCCACGGAGGGCTGCGTGTGCTGGACCTCGGCCTGGGTGTCTGACTGGCTCATGTACCCATTCTTCCGCGCGAACGGGGAGACAGGCGCGTCGGAACGTGCGGGCGGGATCGCGGCGGAGCCCTGGTGGGGCTGGAGGCCCTCGGGGGGCGGCGAGGGCTCGGGCGCGGCGGGCGTCATTCGCCGAGCGTCGCAAGGTCGTCTTAACCGGCGGTTACGGAGACATGGCGTGCGGGATAGCGGGGGGCGGCTCGCGGGGGTCGGGCGGGGCCCGAAGGGTGGGGGGCGTGTGGCGCGGGCGGGTCCGAAAAGATCGTGGGCCGAACCGTGAACCGATCGGCGGGGCTCGTCCGATGAGGAGATGTGAGCGAAACGAGAAGCGACGGGGAGCTGCTGCGGGCCATCGCGGCGGACCGGGACCGTCACGCCTTCGAGGAGCTGTACCGCAGGTACGCCCCCTGGCTGACCGCGCGCATGCGCGGCCGGTGCGCCGACGCCGGGATAGTCGACGACGTCGTCCAGGAGACGTTCCTCGCGGTGTGGCGCGGCACCGCCCGCCACCGTGAGCAGGGCTCCGCCGACGCCGCCGGCTGGCTGTGGCGCATCGCCGCCCGTCGTCTGGTCGACGCCATGCGCGGCGACGGGGCGCGCGGCCGGCTGCGCCAGGCGCTGGGGCGGTTGCGCCACCGCGACGAGGCCTCGGCGGAGGAACGCGTGCTCGCGGGGGTGGAGCACGGGGACCTCGCCGGGGCCCTCACCCGCCTCTCACCGGAGCTGCGGGCCGTGCTGCAGGCCACCGTCATCGACGGGCTCACCACCCGGGAGGCGGCCGTTCTGCTCGGCATCCCGCCCGGCACCGTCAAGACGCGGGCTCTGCGGGCCCGCAGGCAACTGCGGGAGGCGTTGGCATGAGGCGGTACGTGTGCGGAGCAGGCCTGCGCGCTCGCGCGGGCGACGAGCAGTCGACGGAGGTCGTGGCATGACGTGGCACGTGGCGGAGGACGACCTGCGCGCCTATGCGCAGGGGGAGCTGGCACCACCCCTGCTGTGGTCCGCCGACGCGCATCTCACCGGGTGCGCTTCCTGCCGGGCCCGGCTCTCCGCGGCCGCCGACCCGGTCGCGCTGGACGCCGCCTGGGAACGGCTGGACGCCGAACTGGACGCGCCGCGGCCGAGCCTGATCGAGCGGCTGCTGGTTCGGCTCGGCGTGGCCGACCACACCGCACGGCTGCTCGCGGCCACGCCGGTGCTGCGCCGCTCCTGGCTGCTGTCGGTGCTGTTCCTGCTGGTGATGACGGTACTGGCGGTGCGCATGGCGGATCAGCCGGCGCTGTTCCTCGCGCTCGCCCCGCTGCTGCCGCTCGCGGGGGTCGCCCTGTCCTACGGCCCCTCCCTCGACCCGACGTACGAGATGGCGGTCGTCGCCCCGCTGCACGGCTTCCGGTTGCTGATGATCCGCACGGTGGCGGTGCTTACCGCGGGTCTGGTCGGCGACGGCCTGGCGACGCTGGCTCTCCCGGGGTACGGGCTGCTGGCCCTGGCCTGGCTGCTGCCGGCGCTCGCCCTGACCGGGACGGGGCTCGCACTGAGCGCCCGGCTGGGTCCGGTCCTCGCGCCCGCCCTGGTCGGCGGGGGGTGGCTGGCGCTGCTGGCCGTGGCCAAGGTGCAGGCGCAGGCGCACGCCACGCTCGCCCCCTTCACGGCGGCAGGCCAGGGGACCGCGGCGGGGGTGGCGGTCCTCGCCGCCCTGCTGCTCTACCAGGGCCGGGACCGCTTCGACGCACGCCCCCTGGGCGGCTTCCAGGACGGCCGCGCCATATGACACGCCGTCCCGGCCCCGAGCCGGCCCCCGCCCGCCCATCGGATCTCCAGGAGTCCCACATGACCACCGCATCCGCCCCCGGACCCGTCCCCGGCCACAGCGGCCGAGCCGCCGCCGGCCCCGCGACCCTGGCGGCCGACGATCTGTCCCTGCGCTTCGGCGGGACACGGGCCCTCGACGGGGTCTCGCTGCGGCTGAGCCGCGGCGTCACCGGTCTGCTCGGTCCCAACGGGGCGGGAAAGACGACCCTGCTGCGGGTGCTGGCCACGGCCCTCCCGCCCGACGGCGGCCGGTTCACGGCCCTCGGCCACGATCCCGGCACCGCGTCCGGGCGGCTCGCCCTGCGCCGCACGCTCGGCTACCTGCCCCAGAACCCCGGGTTCCACCCGGACTTCACGGCCTTCGACTTCGTCGACTACGTGGCGATCCTGAAGGAGCTGACCGACCGCGCCGCCCGGCTGCGCGAGGTGCGGCGCGTGCTGGACGCCGTCGACCTCTCCGAGGTGCGCGGCACCCGCCTGAAGCGGCTGTCCGGCGGTATGCGCCAGCGCGTCGCCCTGGCCGCCGCACTCGTCGGCGACCCCGGCTTCCTCGTCCTGGACGAACCGACCGTCGGCCTGGATCCCGAACAGCGGATGCGTTTCCGGGAGTTGATCGCTCAGGCGGGCGAGGGCCGCACGGTCCTGCTGTCCACCCACCAGACGGAGGACGTGGCGATGCTCTGCCACCGCGTCGTGGTGCTGGCCCGCGGCCGCGTCCGCTTCGAGGGCGCCCCCGCCGAACTGACCGCGCGTGCGGCGGGCCGGGTCTGGAGCAGCGCCGAACGCGACCCCGACGCCCTGGCCGGCTGGCGCACGGGCACCGGCGCCTTCCGCAACGTCGGCGACCCGCCGAAGGGCGCCGACCTGCTCGAACCCACCCTGGAGGACGGCTATCTGCTCACCCTCGACGGCGACGACACGGCGGTGACGGCATGAACACCGCGACGGCCACGCATACCGAACCGGCGCCCGAGCTCGCCGAGCCCGCGCGCGGGGGCCACCAGGCCCGAGCCGTCCTGGCCCTCGCCCGCTTCGAGGCCCGTGAGCTGCTCCTCCAGGTCCCGATCCTGCTGACCTTCGCCCTCTACGTCGGCTACGTCGCCCTGCGGCTCATGGGCCAGGACGGCATGGACGACTACCCCGTCCTCAACACGGTCGACCGGCGCACCCAGGCGGAACCTCTGCTGTTCGCCATCGCGGTGTTCATCTGCTGCAACGCGGCCGCGCTGCGCTCCCGCAAGAACGGCACGGCGCAGCAGTTCGACGTCCTGGCCATGGAGCCCTGGCGGCGCACCCTCGCCCATGCGCTGTCCGTGATCCCGTACGCGGCGCTCACCGCGCTCGTCGTCGCCGCCGAGTTCGGCCGGGAGGCGCTGAAGCCCGGCGCTGTGGGCCGCGGCTCCGTCGGGGAGCTGGCCGTCGGACCCCTGACCGTTCTGCTGGCCGGGATCATGGGGGTGCTGCTGGCCCGTCTGCTGCCCTCCTCCTTCATGCCCATACTGGTCACCATCCCCCTCTATCTGATCTTCGCCGTCGCCTCCGCGGCGGGCGACGGGGGCAAGTGGGAGGGCTGGCTCTCACCGGTCCTGTTCGTCGCCGAGACGGGCGGCGACCCGGTCCCCACCGATCTGCTCGGCCGCCCCGCCGCCTGGCACGCGCTGTATGTGACGGGCCTGTGCGCCGTGCTCGCCTGCGTGGCACTGCTGCGGTCCGGCGGCCGTACCCGGGCCGTCAAGGCGGCTGCGGTCCTCGCCCTCGCGGTCACCGCGGTCGGCGCGGTCGGCCAGTTCCCGCGCGACGCCCGGGCGCTGGACGCGACCCGCAGGACGGCGGCCGAGGCTCCGGAGAAGGTCCAGTCGTGCGCACGGCACGGCCGCTCGACGTACTGCTCGTTCGCCGAGTGGAGCGGTGTGCGCTCGCATTGGGCCGAGGTCGTCGACCGCCTCCGGTCCGCGGCCGGCGGCACGGCGGCCCAGGCGCCCCTGACGATCCGCCAGCGCGTCCCCGTCGGCGACGAGGTGGAGGTCGACAGCGCCCTCGATCCCTCGTCCATTCCGGGCGAGGTGACCGTGGGCACGCGCTGGGGCGGCAACCGGGTCCCCGAGTTCGCGGTCGGCGCCGCCGTGGTCCTGGTCGGGGGATCGGAGGACATGACGACGCAGGAGACGTGCGACGACGCGCGCCCGGTGACCGTCATGTGGCTGGTCCTGAGCACCGACCCCACCCCTGTGGAGACCTTCCGCAACGTACGGCTCGACGACAGCGTCAGCGGTTCGGGCCAGGTGCTGGCCCCGACGAACGGTCTGAGCCTGACGGGCCCGCAGACGACGGTGATCCGGGAACTGCTGGAGCGTCCTCGTGCCGAGATGACCGCCCGCGTCAAGGCTCACTGGGCGGAACTGACGTCCGCGAGCACGACGACCGCTCAGGCCGCGAAACTGCTGGGCGTCAAGGCTCCCGAGGAGGCGGAGAAGTGCGAGGAGTAGGGCAGGCGGAGGCGAGAAGGACCCCGGCGGGGCTGCTCCGGTCGCTGGCGCCGCCGGTGTGGCGTTCCCTTCCCTGGCGGCCGCTGACCGTGGCCGGCGGGCTGGGCCTGCTGGCGGCGGGCACGCTCCGCCTCCCGGACCACGCGCCGGACGTCGCGGCGGGCCTGCGGGCTCTGCGTCTCATCGCGCTCATCGGCGCACTGGGTTTGGCCTTTCTGCTGGACGACCCCGCCCGGAACGCCACGGCGGCGACCCCGGTGGGCCGGCCCCGGCGGACCCTGCTGCGGCTCGTCCTGGTGGGCCCACTCACGGTGGCCTGGTGGGCTGCGGTGCTGCTGCTCGTACCCGCTGCGGCCCGTCCCGCGCTCGGTCCGGCCACCGTCGAGGCCGCGGCGACGGCCGGGGCGGCCCTCGCCCTCGCGGTGACCGCCGTCCGCTTCACGGACTCGGCGGCGGTGGGCAGGGGCGCGGCGATCCGGCTCGGCCTCCTGGCCGCCGTGACGCTGATGGTCCCCGGCCGCTGGGGGCTGACGGGCACGCCCCAGGACCCGTACTGGGCCGCCACCCAGATGAGATGGGCGGTGGTTCTGGGGGTGACGGCGGCGCTCGGCGCGCTGTGGACGCCGGAGCCGTTGAAGGGCTCGCGCTATGGACGCCGGAGCCGTTGAAGGGCTCGCGCTATGGACGCCGGAGCCGTTGAAGGGCTCGGGAAGACGCGGCTCACGCCGACCCGGCGGACCGGCGGGCGAGGCCCGACGAGGTCACCCCACCGCGGGAGCCTGAGGACGAGCCTGCGAGGGGGCCAGGCCGCGAGGGGGCCAGGCGGCGAGGGGGCCAGGCGGCGAGGGGGCCAGGCGGCGAGGGGGTCAGGCGGCGAGGGGGTCAGGGGGCGAGGGGGTCAGGCCGCGAGGGGGCCAGGCGGCGAGGGGGTCAGGCGCGGAAGGGGGGCGGAAGGCGGCGAGGGGGCCGGACGCGGAAGGTGGGCGGAAGAGGGGGGCGGAAGGCGGCCAGGGGGAGGGGGCTCACGTCTCCGAGCGGTACATCAGGTCCGTTTCATGGGTGACGAAGCCCAGCCGCTCGTACACCGACACCGCCGCCTTGTTGTCGGCGTCGACGTACAGCATCGCCGTGGGCAGTTCCTGTGCCGCGAGATGACGCAGGCCGATCGCGGTGAGGGCCTTGCCGAGGCCGCCCCCCTGGGCGCCGGGGGCTACGCCGAGGACGTACACCTCGCCGAGCTGCTCCTCGGCGTGGACCTTCGTCCAGTGGAAGCCGACGAGCCGCTCGCCGCGGAAGGCGAGGAAGAAGCCGGCGGGGTCGAACCAGGGCTGGGAGATGCGGTCGTCCAGGTCACGCTGGGTGAGGGAGCCCTGCTCGGGATGGTGCGCGAAGGAGGCCGCGTTGACGGCGAGCCAGGCGGAGTCGTCCTGGCCGGGCACGAAGGCCCGCACGCTCACGCCCGCGGGCAGCACCGGCTCGGGCAGTTCGAGGTCGGTCAACGGCCTGCGCATCTGACGCAGTTCGCGGAACAGCGTCAGGCCGAGGACTTGGGCGAGGTGCCGGGCGGCGGAATGGCCGCCGTGGGCCCACACCCGGAGCCGCTTGCCGGAGGCGGCGAGCAGCGCAGAGCCCAGCGCCCGGCCGTGTCCGTGCCCGCGGTGGGAGGGGTGGACGACGAGTTCGGCGGCAGGCGCCTCGACCGGGTCGGTGTCCTCCAGCTGGGCGTAGCCCACGAGTTCGCCGTCGAAGGTGAGGACCAGATGACAGACGCCGTCGCGGGGGCCTCCGCGCAGTTGCAGCCGGCCTTGTTCGGACACCGCCTGCTGGCCGTCCGTCCGGGCGGCCGCCGCGAGCAGTTCGAGGACGGCCTCGGCCTGGCCGGGGGAGAGCTCGGCGTGGGTCTCGATGGATCGGGAGCCGGGGATCCGTGCGATGTCGTCGCTGGTCATGCGTATGAGGGTAAAGGGCGGACGCCGCAAAGTGGGGGCAAAGCAGAGGGTAAAGGGAAACCAGGATGTAACCACGAACCCCCTGTCGCGCTACGCGCGTTGACCTTAGGCTGCGCCGGACGGGAGCCACCTATTCCCAGCCGACAACAGGGGGGCGCATGCCAGCCACTTCCCAGCCGCACCGGACCGACAGACGCGGCCGACGTCTTTCGTACCGTCTCGTCGCGGCCTCCGCGGTGCTCGCCACCGCCGGTGCTCTTGCCGCCGCGCTCCCGGCGGACGCCCACGACGGCAAGCACGGCAAGCCGCTGCCGAGCCGCTACCAGGACGTGCAACTGCTGTCCTTCAACGACCTGCACGGCAACCTCGAACCGCCGTCGGGTTCCTCGGGCCGCGTCACGGAACTGCAGCCGGACGGCACGACGAAGACGATCGACGCGGGCGGTGTGGAGTACCTCGCCACCCATCTGCGTGAGGCCCGCGAAGGCCACCCGTACTCCATCACCGCGGCCGGCGGCGACATGGTCGGCGCCTCCCCGCTGATCTCGGGCCTGTTCCACGACGAGCCCACCATCGAGGCGCTGAACAAGCTCGACCTGGACGTCACCTCCGTCGGCAACCACGAGTTCGACGAGGGCGCGAAGGAACTGGCCCGGCTGCAGAACGGCGGCTGCCACCCGACGGCCGGCTGCTACACGGACAAGAAGTTCCGGGGCGCCGACTTCCCGTACCTGGCGGCCAACGTCCTGAACGAGAAGACCGGCAGGCCGATCCTCCGCCCGTACTGGGTCTGGAAGAAGAAGGACGTCAAGATCGGCTTCATCGGCGTGACGCTGGAGGACACCCCGGGCGTCGTCTCCGCCGAGGGCGTCAAGGGCCTGAAGTTCAAGGACGAGGTCGAGACGATCAACAAGTACGCCAAGGTGCTGCAGAGGCAGGGCGTGAAGTCGATCGTGGCGCTGATCCACGAGGGCGGTCTGCCGTCCTCGGGCGCGTACAACTACAACTGCGACGCGGCTGGCGCGGGCGCGGGCCTCTCCGGCCCGATCGTCGACATCGCGAAGAACGTCACGCCGGCGGTGGACGCGCTGGTGACGGGACACACGCACGCCGCGTACGCGTGCACGATCCCCGACCCGTCGGGCAAGCCGCGCACGGTCACCTCGGCCGCGTCCTTCGGCCGCCTCTACACCGACACCACGCTGACGTACGACCGCTACACCGGCGACATCGCGCGCACGGCGGTCAAGTCGGCGAACCACGTGGTCACCCGGACCGTCGCCAAGGCGCCCGACATGACGCAGCTGATCAGCAAGTGGAACACCCTGGCGGCCCCGGTCGGCAACCGCGCGATCGGCTACATCTCCGCGGACGTCCCCAGCACGGGCACCGAGTCCCCGATGGGCGACCTGATCGCGGACGCCCAACTCTGGTACGGCAGGAAGCTCGACCCGGAGACCGACCTCGCGCTGATGAACCCGGGCGGCGTCCGGGCCGGCCTCACCTACGCGGCCAAGGCCGCTGAGGGCGACGGCGTGGTGACCTACGCCGAGGGCTTCACCGTGCAGCCCTTCTCCAACACCGTGAACCTGCAGGACTTCACCGGCGCCCAGCTGATCCAGGTCCTCAAGGAGCAGGTGAGCGGGACGAACGCGAGCGCCCCGAAGATCCTGCAGCCGTCCGCCAACCTGACGTACACGCTGGACCTGACCAGGAGCGGCGCCGACCGCGTGGTCACGGACTCCATCAGGCTCAACGGCGCGGCGATCGACCCGGCCGCCACCTACCGCGTCTCCACCAACAGCTTCCTCGCGGGCGGCGGCGACGGCTTCACCACGCTGGGCCTGGGCACGAACGACCTGGTCGGCACCGACGACCTGACCGCCCTGGAGCAGTACCTGACGGCCAACTCCTCGGCCGCGGGCCCGCTGGCCCCGCCGGCGACGAACCGGATCACGATCGTGCAGTAGCGGTAGCTCAACACCAGCACCACGCACAAGGCGGCCCCGTCACCGACGGGGCCGCCTTTCTGTATTAAAACCTGTGTGAGCAACCGTTCGGTTCCCCTTTCCGGCTGAATTTCGTCTCAGTCGCATTTAATCGAGGTCTCAGCCGAATCGGCTTTTTCTTCCCCCGGTGTCCCGTAGTGTTTTCCATGTCGAAAGCGAACACGCGAAAGTGAACGCAGCGAACAGAGTGAAGGGAGAACGTCATGAGCTTCCACAAGGTCGCCCCGGTGAAGAAGGCGCGCAAGTCGGCTGTCGCCCCGGCTCCGAAGCCCGTCCACCAGAAGAAGGCCGCTCCGAGGCCCGCGCCGAAGCGCCGCCCGGTGTCGCACAAGGGCTGAGTATCACCTTCACAGCAGCACACAGTCATGCATAGCTGACACCGAACGAATGGAAAGGGAATTCCTATGAGCTTCCACAAGATCGCCCCCGTGAAGAAGACCCGCAAGCCCGTCGCCCCGGCCCCGAAGCCCGCGCCGAAGAAGAAGGCCGCGCACCAGCCGGCCGCGCCCAAGCGGCGTCCGATCGCGCACAAGGGCTGACGGCACGCCACGAGGCGGGGTCACCGGCGGGAGCCGGCGACCCCGCCTCGGCCGTGCCTGCCTCCGTACACGACAGGGAGTCGAGGGAGTCGCTGACATGAGGGAAGCCCGTGCGGCCTTCCGCCGTTTTTGGCCGCTGAGCCGCGGCGACCGCGGGTGGATGCTGGTGATCGTGGCGTGCGTGGTGGTGTCCGCGCTCGCCGAGACGGCGTCCATCCTGCTGTTCGCCGAACTGACCGACCACGCCCTGAAGCAGGGCTCGCTCTCCGCGTTCTGGGGACCGGCCGGGGCCTGGCTGGGCGTCGCCGTGCTCGGCGCGGTCGTCGGGTACCTGGGGAACTCGCTCGCGACCTGGACGGCGGAGCGTTTCGTCCTGCGTCTGCGGGCCAAGGTCTTCGGCCACCTCCAGGGCCTGCCGCCGCACTTCTTCCAGCAGCACCGCCGGGGTGACCTGGTGGAACGGCTCACCGGAGACGTGGAGGCGATCGAGCAGCTGGTCGTCTCCGGTGTCGTCGGCACGATCGCCGCGGCCTTCTCCGCCGTCTTCTACGCGGCGGCGGCCCTCTGGCTGCGCTGGGACCTGGCCCTGGTCACCTTCGTCCTTGCTCCCCTCTTCCTGCTGGCCGCCCGCCGGTTCTCCGGCCACGTCAAGCAGACCGCACAGGACGAACGGGTCGCCGACGGCGCGATCACCTCGGTGGTGGAGGAGTCGCTGGGCAACATCGTGCTGACCCAGGCGTACAACCGCCGGCGCGACGAGGAACGGCGGCTCGACCGGGAGGCGCGCGCCTGGCTGCGGGCGAGCGTGCGCGGGGCGCGGCTGAGCGAGATGTACGAGCAGTTCGTGGAGGTCGTCGAGACGGTCTGCGTCCTGTCGGTGATCGGCCTGGGCGTCTGGGAGATCTCGGCCGGCCGGATGACCCTCGGCGCGCTGCTCGCGTTCGCCGCGTTCATCGGCTACCTCTATCCGCCGGTGCGCAGTCTCGGCCAGCTGGGGCTGACGGTCACCGCGGCCACGGCGGGGGCGGAACGCATCGCCGAACTCCTGGACGCCAGGCCGTCGGTCGAGGATCCCGAAGTCCCCGTCCCGGCTTGGCCGGTGCGCGGCCGGGTCGCCTTCCACGGCGTCACGTTCGGCTACCCGCAGACAGCCGGTCACCTGGAGGCATCCGGTCACCTGGAGGCATCCGGTCACCTGGAGTCAGGCGGTCACCTGGAGTCAGGCGGTCACCTGGAGTCAGGCGGTCATCCGCAGCCGGGCGGGCGCTCGCGGGCGGGTGGCGCTCGCACCTCGCTGAAGGACGTGACCTTCACGGTCGCCCCCGGCGAACTGGTCCTCGTCACCGGCCCGAGCGGGGCCGGCAAGTCCACCCTCGCCAGACTGCTGACCCGGTTCTACGACCCGACCGAGGGCACGATCCGCCTCGACGGAGTCCCGCTGACGGACCTGCCGCTGGAGTTCCTCCGGGAGAACGTGGCGTTGCTTCCCCAGGAGACGCTGATCCTCAACGGCACGATCAGGGAGAACATCGCCTGCGGGCGGCCGGGCGCGACGCAGCCGGAGATCGAGGCGGCCGCGCGCGCGGCGGTGGCGCACGGGTTCATCACGGCGCTCCCCGAGGGCTACGACACCCGCATCGCCCCGGGGACCGCGGCCCTCTCCGGCGGCCAGCTCCAACGCGTCGCCATCGCCCGGGCCATGCTGCGGTCGGCCCCGGTGCTGGTGCTGGACGAACCGACCGCCGGCCTCGACGCGGTGGCCGCCCGCCAGGTCGTCCAGCCGTTGCGCAGCCTGATCTCCGGCCGGACGACGCTCATGATCACCCACGATCTGAGCCTGGCCCCGGACGCGGACCGCATCCTCGTGGTGGACGAGGGCCGGCTGGTGGACACGGGCCGGCACGACGAGCTGATGACCCGGTGCGAGGTGTACGCCCGCCTGGCCCGTCCCTGGCCGACGGACGACACGCTGGTCCTGCGCGCCCGGTGAACGCCCCCGCGCCCTGCCGGTCCGACTCCTGGGCCTCCCGGGCGGCTTCGTCCCGGCGGGATCGAGGTCGCGGGCATGTCCCTGGCTCGCGGTCCCGGCGATCGTCCCGATGGCCGCCGTCGGCGTCGGCTACGCGGCGGGCGGGTAGCCGGCGCCGGTCACGTCAAGGCGCGCGCCGATCAGGTCAGGACGCGCTGGGGGTCCAGTCCCCCAGCCAGTCCGCGACCTCCTGGCCGGCGGCCTGCGCGTCGGTGAGCTGAGGGCGGTCGGTGCTCGCGGCACCGGCCCCCGCGCCCTTGTTCCGGTACTCGGCGAACCGGTCGTCCTTCCAGGAGAAGCCGCTCATGTCGGTCCAGGGCGCGGCCTTGATCGCGGCGCTCAGGGTGGTGTCGCGGACGGTGGCCTGCGGGTCGAGGCTCGCGTCGCCGCCGGCGTGCCAGGGGCGGCCGAGGTAGAAGCTGCGGTCGGACACGTCACCGTTCACCGTGGAGTCGGTGATCAGGATGCCCTTGCGGCCGGCGGCGGTGCTGGGGGCGGTGACATACCCGGCCGAGGTGCCGTTCCAGCGCTTCTTCAGCGTGATGACCGACCTGTCGATCACCGCGGTGGCGCGGCCGAAGATGAAGTCGACGTTGCCGACGACATAGGAGTCGGCCATGTAGACGCGGCCCAGCCTGTCCTTGGACGCGGTGTCCACCAGCAGGGTGTCCTGGTCGCCGCTGACGATGACACCGTCCAGGAACACCTTGTCGGCGGCGGTCCGCAGGGCGACCGCCTGGCCGGCGATGTCCTGGTGGGCCCCCTCGTCGAAGTCGTTGGAGATGGTCAGGTTGCGGGCCTGGAAGTCGTCAGCCTCGACCGCGACGGTGGCGCTGCCACCGGTGCCGTACGTGCCGCCGCCGGGCTTGGGGGTGCCCGACGCGTTGTTGTAGACGATCGTGGTGTCCTTGCGGCTGCCGCCGGTGCCCCGGATGGTGACGTGCGGCTTGTTGGACGGCACCTTGACCAGCTCGCGGTACGTGCCCGGCTTGACGGCGATCACCACGCGCGAGGGGTTGTTCGCCGGGACGGCGTTCACGGCGGCCTGCACGGTGGAGTACTGCCCGCTGCCGTCCTTGGCCACGGTGATGGTCGCCGCGGCGGCCTGCGCGGCGGCGCCCTTCGTCGTGGCCCCGGTCGTGGTCTTCGTCGTGGCCGTCGTCCTCCTCGCGGCGGCCGTCGGCGCCGTGCCGATCGAACTGCGCGGACCCGCACCCGACTTGAGCAGCGCGGGCAGGTCCGCCGCCTTGTCGAGCGTGTACGCGTAGTACGTCTTCGGGTCCCAGGCCGCGCCCGTGCCGCCGCTCTCGTTCCTGCCGCTCGTGCCGGAGAACACGTTGCCGCGCTGGACGAGGGTGGCGGTCGCGTCCCGGATGACGGGGTTGGTCATGCCCTGGAAGTAGGAGTTCTCCAGGACCATGTTCGTCCTGCCGCGCGCGTAGTCGCCGTAGGAGGACTTGATGTCCGTCCCCGCCACGTCCTCCAGGAAGTTGTCGTACAGGTGGGCGTGGGCGACGTTGTCCGTGGAGGGGTTGCGCTGCTCGGTCTCGCGGATCCAGTTGTGGTGGATGGTGATGTCGGCCGTGACGTTGTCGGTCCAGCCGATCCCGAACGCCTTGTTCTCCTGGCTCAGCTTGTTCCAGGAGACGGTCAGGTAGGTGGTGTCCTTGCGGCTGTCGATGAGCCCGTCGGCCATGTGCCGGATGTCGTTGTGGTCGATCCAGACGTGGTGGGCGCCGTCCATCTGGATGCCGTCGTAGTCGTGCTCCTTGTCGTTCCAGACGCCCTGGTAGGCGTCCCGGATCGTCAGGTTGCGGATGATCACGTTGTGGACGCCCTGGCCGAGGAAGAAGCCGCCGCCGACGATCTGCCCGGCGGTTCCCGAGCCGACGATCGTCTTGTCCGACCGGACCTTGATCTCCTTGCCGACCGGGTCCATGGTGATCGTCGCGGCGACCACGATGACGTACGGCTCGGCGGCCGTCGCGTACTTCTCCAGGTCGGCCAGGGTCTTGACGGTGACGGTCCTGCCGTCCCGGCCGCCGTAGGTGCCGTTCTGCCCGAGGGCGTCGACGGAGGCGAACCCGTCGGCGGAGGCGGTGGCCCAGGCGGGCCGGGCCGCGGTCGCGGCGGAGGCCCTCGCCTGTCCTGCCGCGCCGAAGAGGCCGAGGTCCGTGCCGTAGGCGAGGGTGCAGGCGGCGATCAGGGCGAGGGGGACGCCGGCCGTCAGCGCCTTCCTGCTTCTGCGGTGACGGGACCTGGCCGGCGGCACGGCCGTCGGGGCCGGCTCGGACGACGTGCGGCGATGCTCGCTCATACGGCGAACCCTTCCGTGCGGGGGGAGGGGGGCTTGACTGCGGATGAGTCGCCGCCCGACGCGGAAAGGTTGCCGAACTCGGCCGACTTCTAGGGAAGTTCGGACGACGCGACGGCGGGGTCCTCCGGCGGAGGGGTAGGCGCACCCGGCAGCCGGATCGTGGCCACCGTGCCGCCGCCGTCCGCGCGGGCCAGGGTGACCTGGCCGCCGGCCTGTTCCACGGTGCGGGCCACGATCGACAGACCGAGGCCCGAGCCGGGCAGGGCGCGTGCGCCGGGGGAGCGCCAGAAGCGGTCGAAGACGTACGGGAGTTCCTCGGCGGAAATGCCCGGGCCGTGGTCGCGCACGGTCAGCGTCCCGTCCGCGAGCCGCACGTCGACCGTGCCGCCCTCGGGGCTGAACTTCACCGCGTTGTCCAGGACGTTGACCACCGCCCGCTCCAGCGCGGCCGGCTCCGCCCGGGTGTACCAGGGCGTCAGCGAGGCGGTGATGGTCAGCTCGGGCCCGCGCAGCCGGGCCCGGCGCAGCGCCGACTCGACCGCCTCCTCCAGCGAGACCACCTGCACGCGCTCGCCGCGCTGCCCCTCGGAGCGGGACAGTTCCTGCAGGTCGCCGATGAGCGAGGCGAGTTCGGTCATCTGCGCCTTGACGGATTCCAGCAGCGCCTTGCGGTCGGCGGCGGGGATCGGACGGCCCGTGTCCTCGCTGCGGGTGAGCAGCTCGATGTTGGTGCGCAGGGAGGTCAGCGGGGTGCGCAGCTCGTGCCCGGCGTCCGCGATCAGCTGCTGCTGGAGCTCGTGGGAGCTGGCCAGGGAGGCGGTCATCGAGTTGAAGGAACGGGAGAGCCGGGCCACCTCGTCCTCGGCGTCCTCCTCGACGGGGATCCGCACGCTCAGATCCTCGGTCCGGGCCACGTGCTCGACGGCTTCCGTGAGCTTGTCGAGGGGCCGCAGCCCGGCCCGCGCGACGGCGAGACCGGCGGCGCCGGCGCCCACGACTCCGACGCCGGAGACGAGGAGCAGCAGGAGGGCGAGGTCGTTGAGGGTGGACTGGGTGTTCTTGAGAGGGAGAGCGATGAGCAGGGCGGCGTTGGAGGTGTTCTGCGTGGACGAGTCGGTGACCGTGAATCCCGGCAGGGTGAGGACTCTTACGTCGTCGCCCTCCGCGTCGGTGCCGTTGCGGTACACGCCGCGCGAACCGTTTCCCCGCTGGATCAGGTCGGTGTCGGCCTGAGTGACCTTGACCGCCCCGACGGAGAACGGCATGACGCAGGACTTACCGTCCTCCGTGACCACTTGGTAGTACGTGTTGCGCGGTCCGTTGCCGAAGTCCTGCGAGGCCCTCGTCGTGCAGTTGTTGACCGCCGCCGTGGCCTGGTCCTGCAGCCGGGACATGTTGAGCGACTTCTGCAGGTCTTGGTCGACCTGGTCGTACAACTTCCCCTGCACGATGAACCAGCAGGTCACCGATACCGCGGCCACCGCGAAGGCCACCGCGGCGGCGACCAGCATCGACAGCCGGGCCCTGATGGGCAGGGTCCGGAACCGCCGTACGATCCTGTTCACTCGGCCCCGCCCTGTCGCAGCACGTACCCCACGCCCCGCACGGTGTGCACGAGGCGCGGCTCTCCGCCCGCCTCCGTCTTGCGCCGCAGGTACATCACGTACACGTCCAGCGAGTTGGAGGACGGCTCGAAGTCGAAGCCCCAGACCGCTTTCAGGATCTGCTCACGGGTGAGGACCTGGCGCGGGTGCGCCAGGAACATCTCCAGCAGGGTGAACTCCGTGCGGGTCAGTTCCACCGGGCGGCCGCCCCGCGTCACCTCCCGGGTGGCGAGGTCCATGCGCAGGTCGCCGAAGGTGAGGGCCTCGTCCTCGTCGAGGGCTCCGGCGCCGGCCGCCGCCGCGTAGGAACTGCGCCGCAGCAGGGCCCGCACCCGGGCGAACAGCTCGTCGAGTTCGAACGGCTTGACGAGGTAGTCGTCGGCGCCCGCGTCCAGTCCCGTGACCCGGTCGCCGACCGTGTCGCGGGCCGTCAGCATCAGGATGGGGGTGGTGTCGCCCGCGCCCCGGATGCGGCGGGCCGCCGTCAGGCCGTCCATGCGCGGCATCTGAATGTCCAGCACCACCAGGTCCGGGCGGTAGGCCGTGGCCTTCTCCAGGGCGTCCGCGCCGTCCACGGCGACCTGCGTGTCGTAGCCCTCGAAGGCGAGGCTGCGCTGGAGTGCCTCGCGCACCGCCGGCTCGTCGTCGACGATCAGGATGCGCTGGGTGTCACGGTCGCCTTCGGCGGGGCTCATGGGCGTGGATTCCTCGGGTGCGGTGGGACGACGGGAGGCCGGTCCTGCTGAACGTGCTGAGTGCGTTCAGCGTCGCACGGTTCCCGTGGGCTGCGTAAAGGGTGGACCGGGGAGCGGGGGGTCAGCCGCGCATCGCCGCGAGCCGGTTCAGCGGCACCTTGCGCCGGTGTGGGCGGGCCGCCGTGGTGCGCAGGCCCATCAGCTGCGGGGCGGCGAGCTCGGGCGCGCGGACCGCCGCCGTCGGCGGGTGCAGCTCGGACGCCACGTCGAGGGCCAGGGCGAGGTCGGCCGCGCCGACGCCGGTCACCGGGTGGGAAACCTGCTGGATCATGACGTACTCCCTGGCTCGGTCGGTGGTGGGTTCAGCTGTCGGAGCCGCCGGCCCGCAGCGTGGCGAGGTCGGCCTTGACGGTGTTGATCGGGATGGCGAAGCCGAGGCCGACGCTGCCGGCGTCGGAGGAGGACGAGCCGGCCGCGGCCGAGTACATCGCGGAGTTGATGCCGATGATGTTCCCGCCGGCGTCGATGAGCGCGCCGCCGGAGTTGCCGGGGTTCAGGGAGGCGTCCGTCTGCAGGGCCTTGTAGGTCGTCGTGGACGAGCCGGTGTCGCCGTTGAACTGCCGGCCGCCGAACTGGAACGGCCAGTTGCCCTCTCCGCCGCCCTGCTGGCTCTGGCTCTGGCCCTCGTCCGTGGAGACGGTGACGTCCCGGTTCAGGGCGGAGACGATGCCGCTGGTGACGGTGCCGGTCAGCCCCTCGGGCGAGCCGATCGCCACGACCGTGTCGCCGACCTTGACGCCGTCGGAATCGCCCAGGGTCGCCGCCTTGAGTCCGGAGGCGTTCGCCAGCTTGATCAGCGCGAGGTCCTTCTTGCTGTCGGTGCCGACGACCTTCGCGGTGTAGGACTTGCCGTCGCTGGTCGTCACCTTGATCGAGTTCGCGCCGGAGACGACGTGGTTGTTGGTGACGATCTCGCCGTCACGGGTGATGATCACGCCGGAGCCGGTGGACGTGCCGTTGCTGAGCGTGGCGCTCACCTCGACGACGCTCGGGCTGACCGTGGCCGCGATGGTGGCCACGTCGCCCGTCCTGCCGGTCGGCACCACGCTGGTGGTGGTGGACGAGGAGACCACCGTGTCCTTGCCGGTCAGCTCCTGGATGCCGTAGGCCGTGCCGCCGCCTATCGCGGCCGCGACGATCGCCACGGCGGCGAGCAGCGCCAGCGGGCCGCGGGTGCGCTTCTTGCCGGCGGGGGGCGTGGGCCCGTCGGCCACCGGGGGGATGTGAGCGGTTCCGCCGCCGTGGCCGTCGCCCGCGCCGCCGGCGGTCTGCGCCTGCCACACGGCGGTGGGCTCGACCGGCGCCTGCGCGGCCGGCCGGTGAGCCGGCGGGGGCGGCCACTCCGGGTTCACCGGGGAGGGGGTCACGGGAGCGGAGGACGCGGGGGACGAGGACGCGGGGGGTGAGGCGTACTGCCGGGCGTCCTCGTACGGGGCCTGATAGGGGGCCTGGTACGGGTTCTCGTACTCGCCGCTGCGGCGGAAGCTCTCGGTCATGGACAAAGCTTCTCGCCCGACCATGAGAGCTCCCTGAGTGCTCCCTGAGAAGGCCGCCAGAACCTCGTATGCCCGATATAAAGACCGAACCGCGCGCAGGGCGGTCCCTCTCAGACAAGCTTCATGGAGCCTGCCGAAAGCCGCCCGCGGCGGTTACTCGCAGCCGCAGGAGCGGCGGGCGACCAGGCGCGACGGGAACACCTTCAGCCGCTCGCGCCGCGAGCCGGCCACCCGCAGGCCGTCGTCCAGGACGAGGTCGACCGCGGCGCGGGCCATGGCCGAGCGGTCCGAGGCGATGGTCGTCATGGGCGGGTCGGCGAGCGCCGCTTCCTTGATGTCGTCGAAGCCGATCACGGCCAGCTCGCCGGGCACGTCGATGCGCAGCTCGCGGGCCGCGCGCAACAGGCCGATCGCCTGGTCGTCGGTGGAGCAGAAGACGGCCGGCGGCCGGTCCGGGCCCGACAGCAGCTCTAGGGAGACGCGGTAGGCGTCGTAGCGGTTGTACGGCGCCTCGAAGAGCCGGCCCCGCGTGCTGACGCCGGCCTCGTCCATCGCGCGCCGCCAGCCCTCGACGTGGTCGGAGACGGGGTCGCCGACGGACGGGGTCTCCGCGGTGCCGCCGACACAGGCCACGTACGGGTGGCCGTGCTCCAGCAGGTGGCGTACGGCGAGCTGGGCGCCGCCGAGGTCGTCGGTGACGACGGCGACGTCGTCGATGGCCTCGGGGCGTTCGTGCAGCAGGACCACGCGCGCGTCCCACGCGTCGATCTCGGCGGCCGCCTGGTCGTTGAGCGCGTGGCTGACGAGGATGAGGCCGGAGACCCGCATCCCGAGGAACGCCCGCAGATAGTGGACCTCGCGCTCGGCGACGTAGTCGGTGTTGCCGACCAGCACCATCTTCCCGCGCTCGGAGGCGGCCTGTTCGACCGCGTGCGCCATCTCGCCGAAGAAGGGCTGACGGGCGTCCGGGATGATCAGGCCTATGAGGTCGGTGCGCCGGGACGCCATCGCCTGGGCGACCCGGTCGGGCCGGTACCCCAGCTCCTTGATGGCGGCGAGGACACGCTCGCGCGTGGCCGGGGCGACCGGCCGGGGTCCGTTGTTGATGACGTAACTGACGACGGCGGTCGAAGTCCCCGCCAGCCGCGCCACATCATCCCGAGTCACCTTTGCCACGCGCGGAGTCTACGCGGATGGACCCGCTCTGGGCAGGGCGAACGGAAGCTTCCCTGTGCGGGAGCAACGCCCTGTCCGAGCAGGTGCGGGGTCTACCGGCGGGTACTACGCCTCCGCCGCGACCTCGGCGGCGTCCCGGGCGGCCGCGTTGTCCGCATCCTCCGTCTTTGCCTGCTCGGACCGGTCCGCCTTGGCCTTCGCCTCGTCGGCCGCGCGCTCCCCCTTCTCCGGGGTAACGAATCGATAACCGACGTTGCGGACGGTTCCGATCAGCGACTCGTGCTCGGGCCCGAGTTTGGCGCGCAGGCGCCGTACGTGGACGTCGACCGTGCGGGTGCCGCCGAAGTAGTCGTAACCCCACACCTCCTGGAGCAGCTGGGCGCGGGTGAACACCCGGCCCGGGTGCTGGGCGAGGTACTTCAGGAGCTCGAACTCCTTGAAGGTCAGGTCCAGGACCCGGCCCTTCAGCTTCGCGCTGTAGGTCGCCTCGTCCACCGACAGGTCGCCGTTGCGGATCTCCATCGGGGAGTCGTCGGCGACGATCTGCTGGCGGCCCATGGCCAGCCGCAGACGCGCCTCGACCTCGGCCGGGCCCGCGGTGTCCAGCAGCACGTCGTCGATGCCCCAGTCGGCGGTGACGGCCGCGAGGCCGCCCTCGGTCACGACGAGGATGAGCGGACAGCCCGGGCCGGTGGAGCGCAGCAGCTGACACAGGCTGCGCACCTGGGGCAGGTCACGGCGGCCGTCGATGAGGATGACGTCCGCGCCGGGGGTGTCGACGAGGGCGGGGCCTTCCGCCGGGGCCACCCGCACGTTGTGCAGCAGCAGGCCAAGGGCCGGCAGCACTTCCGTCGAGGGCTGGAGAGCGTTGGTCAGGAGCAGCAGAGAACTCATATGTCTGGTTCCTCCTTGGTCCCTGCGTGGGGCCCCTCCCGCGCCTTGGGGCAGTGGGGGAGTCGTGCGGCACTGCGGCTGTTGCGGCACTGCTCGCGTTCCCGGGGCCCGTACACCCACGGCCACCTGGTGTTTCCCACCCGGCCGCCCTGTCGTATACAACGCTTCCGAAAGCACGAAAGGACCCGGGGGCTGCGCTGCCCGAGTCCTCTGTCCAGCAGAATAGCCCACATGAGCAGGGGTCCGGCAGGTCATGTGGCACGTCCCACCGTTCGTCCGCATGCCGAGACGGGCAGGTGCGCACCATTGCGGACGTTTCTGACCACGGTCGACGGCATTTCCCTCGATTCCGTATACGAACCTGGTCCGGTCGTATACGACGCCTGCGGGTCACCCGCCGCCCCCCGGTGGCACGCCGCCGACGAGGGCCTGTCGGCCCGCATCGGGGACTGGGCGGTCGCGCGGGCGGGCTAGCCTGGGCCCTGTTGACCACCGAGATGCGACGTGGACGAACTGACGTGAGGGACGAGATGGCACAGGTCACGGTGCGCTACTGGGCGGCCGCCAAGGCCGCGGCCGGCGTCGCCGAGGAGCCGCACGACGCGGCCACGCTCGCCGAGGCGCTCGACGCCGCGCGGACGCGACACCCCGGCGAACTCGTGCGTGTCCTGCGGCGATGCTCGTTCCTCGTCGACGGTGACCCCGTGGGCACCCGCGCACATGAGACGGTACGGCTGGCCGACGGCGGCACGGTCGAGGTGCTCCCGCCGTTCGCAGGAGGGTGAGATGACCGACCAGCCGTACGACGCCTCGTATCAGGGGGACCGCCCTCACCAGGGTTACCCAGGCCACGATGGCTACCAGGGCCAGCAGAGCCACCAGGGCCAAGGGGCGCATCCGGGTCACGAGAGCCACGAGGGTGACGACCCCCACGCCCGGCAGCAGCGTCGGGCGCAGGCCGGCCAGGCCTGGCCCGGGCAGCACCAGGGGCACGACGACCCGCAGGCCCACCTGCAGTACACCCAGCAGTGGCAGGGCCAGACCTGGGAGACCAGCGTGCAGCAGCCGGTCACCGCGGCCGACCCGGCCCGGACCGCCTACCTGCCGCCCCAGTCCGGCGACGGCCCGGCCTACGGCGACCAGCACCCCGCGTACGGCGACCAGCGGCCCGCGTACGGCGACCAGCGGCCCGCGTACGGCGACCGACAGGCCCCGTACGGCGACGCCCACGCGTACGGCGGTTCCTCCGCCCACGGCAACGCTGCCGCGTACGGCGGCTCGTCCGCCCAGGGGGACTCTTCCGCGTACGGCGACTCCGGCGGGTACGGCGACCCGTCCGGCCACGGC